>JAGQUI010000268.1 GCA_020438595.1 Propionibacteriaceae bacterium
TCACTCCGCCGGTGTACTGCCCGACGCCGTCGGCGAACTTCTTCGTCCCGGTGGCCAGGTCGTCCACGTTTCCGGCCACCTTTCCCACCCCGCCCACGTAGGTGGTCACGCCGTCGGCGAGCTTGGTGGCTCCGGTGTCGAGCTGTGCGGCGCCGCCGGCGAGTTGCGCGATGCCTTCTGACAAGGTGCCCAGTTGCCCGGCCAGGCCGTCGACTCCTCCCTGCACCTGGGTGCCGGTGGTCTTCAGTTGCTCCAGCTTGGTGGTGTCGACGCTCACCGGGGAGGTGATTCCGCCCAGCGTGCCGGCGAGCGTGCCGACCGCCTTGTCCAGCTTGGCTGCGGTCGCCACGGTCCCGCTGTCGCCGAGGGCTGAGGCCGCGCGCGCACCTGCGTCCTTCACCCCGGCCAGGTAGGCGGCGCAGCCATCGTCCCCGTAGCTACCGCGGATCTCCGTGGGGCAGGCGATGCTGTCTCCGGAGGCGGTCTCGGCCTGTTTGAGGTGGTCGACGCTGGCCGAGTAGCGGTCGAGGCCGGCCGTCAGTCCGCCGGAAAGGCTCGTCAGGCGGGACGGGTCCGGCAGGTCTGCCAGCTTGGGCGCCAGTACCTGCAGCTGGTCGATCAGTTGCTGGGTGCCCTTGACGTACTGGCCGACGCCGGAGGCCAGGGCGTCCGCCTTGGTCGGGAGCGCAGCGGTCTGTTCGGCCAGGGTGGCCAGGCCACCGGCGAGCTTGGTTGTGCCGGCTGACAGTCCGCTGGTTCCGGTGGCGAGTTGCTGGCCGTTGGTGGCCATGGTGTTGAGCCCGTCGGCGAGTTCCCCGGTGCCGGTGGCGAGTTTGTCGGCTCCCGCGGCCAGCGTCCCGCCGTTGGCGGACATCCTCCCTAGGCCGTCGGACAGACCGGCGGAGCCGTCGGCCAGCTTGTTGATGCCCTCATGGAGGGAGGCCATCTGCTCGCCGCTCGAGTTCAGCGCGAGGTAGATGTTGTCCAGGTACTTCTCGGTGATCGTCTGGTTGAAGGCCCCCACCGCCGTGCGGGCGACCATCTCACCCAACGCGGTGTCGCTGATGCCGGCCGCCGGAGAGGTGGCCACCTCGATCCTGGCCCCGCGAGCACTGGAGTCGTTGGCCGAGTAGGAGGTGGCGTCGGTTGAGAAGGCTTCGGGGATCGTCACGACAACGGCGTAGGTCCCCGACCGCAGGCCTTCGGTGGCGTGCGCCTCGTCGGCCATCACCCAGGTGTAATTCTGTTCCCGTTCGCTGTCGAAGAGCTCGGCGGCGAGCATCCGCCCCAGCGGCATCTCCTTGCCGTCGACGACCGCTGGTTCGTCGTTGTTCACGATGGCGCCCTGGATCCGGCTCAGGTCGTCGTTGGTCGGGGTCGCGCCGGCGAGGAACGCGGCCGCGATCACGACGGGGACGGTCACCAGTCCCAGCAGGGTGTACCAGCGCACGGGACGGCTGGAGGTGGCGCGCTGCATCAACGGGCTCCTTCTACGGTGAAACGGTCGGGCAGGTTCACGATCCGGGCCTGCGGACCGACCAGGCCCGCCAGGTCGACGCCGCTCGGCACTCCCAGGATCAGGGCGCCACCGGCAGCGGCCCGTTCGTCCCGCTTGGCCAGGAGCAACTCGGCCTGTTCGGGCAGGAGTTGGTGCGCGTCGTCCACGACCAGGATCGGCGTGCCGGGTCGGGTGAGGTGCCTGGCGAAGTGCGGGGACGACGTGGACGTGTAGCCCACGAGCCGGCGCACGGCCGGCGCCTCCTCGGGCAGGACGTGGCCCAGCACCCTGGCTTCGCCGCCGGTGAACGTCAGCCGTCCGCCCAGGCCCAGCAGCAGCGCCCGTCGGGAGGCGAGGTCGCCGGCCACGACCAGGGTCTCTGCGGGGGAGACGGCCAGGTCCAGTCCGGCCAGGGCCTGGTTGCGCCCCGACTCGACTCGCAGCCCCTCGGCGTAGATCAGGTGGTGGTCGTCGGGAGCCGGCCAGTTCGCCAGCCGCAGTTGGTGCTCTAGGGCGTTGCCCTCCACGTCCACACCGGGCAGGCGGGCGTCCAGCCAGCGGGGCAGCCACCAGGAGTGGCGTCCGAGCAGCCGCATCACTGCCGGGCCGAGCGTCATCCGGACCAGGAACGCGTCCACCGCCACGCCGACCGCCAAGCTGAAGGCGATCGGTTTGATGGGACCGTCGCTGCTGGGCACGAAGAACACGAAGACGGCGAACATGATGATCGCGGCTGCGGTCACCACCCTCGCGGAGTGGCTGAAACCCTCCTCGATGAAGGTGCTGCGGTTGCCGTGGACGAACTCCTCGCGCATCCGGGAGGTCAGGAACACCTCGTAGTCCATGGCCAACCCGAACAGGATGCCCATCAGGAGGATCGGCAGGAACGAGATGATGGGAATCGGGTCGGACAGGTTGATCAACCAGCCGAGCCATCCGTGGTTGAACGCCAAAGTGGTGGCACCGAATGCCGAGGCGACACTGAGCACGTACCCGGCCGCTGCCTTCAGCGGCACCCAGACCGACCGGAACACCAGTGCCAGCAAGGCGAACGACAACCCCACCACGACCAGCCCGAACGGGAGCATCGCTTCGGCCAGCCGCTGGGACACGTCGAGGTTGATCGCGGTCAGGCCGGTCACTGCGACCGTCACCCCGTACCTGTCCTGCCAGATGGGGGCCTGGGCTCGAATCCGCTCCACGAGATCCAAAGTGGCCGGGTCATTCGGGCCGGTGGTCGGGATCACCTGGAGCATCATCGTGTCCAGTCCCGGGTTGGGCGCAGCCATCGCCACCCGGGCCACCCCGGGGATCTGTTCGACCTCGGTGACCAATCCATCGCGGAGGTCCATCGGATCGCTCACTTCGAGGATGTTCATGGTCAGGATCAGTGGCGCGTTCTGACCGGCACCGAACTTCTCGGATATCAGGTCATAGGTGACCCGGTCCTGGGAGGTGGGCGGGTGGGTCGCGGACGTGGGCAGCGCCAAATGCATGCCGCCGGCAGGTACGGCCAGCGCGCCCAACGCCACAGCAACCACGGCCACCGTGAGCAGCGGGACGCGGGTGGCTGCCCGCACCCAGGCCCGAGCCCCCCGGCCGGTAGCCCGTCGCTTCTTCGGGCGCAGCCTCTCCCCGGCGAGCCCGAGCATGGCCGGCAGCAGGGTCAGCGCGAGCGCAACCTCGATGGCCACAGACAAGGCCGCGAAGAGCCCCATCACGGTCAGGAACGGAATTCCGGCCACCACCATGCCGACCAGTGCGATCACCACGGTGACACCGGCGAACACGACCGCTGAACCCGACGTCGCGAGAGCCCGCGCCACCGACTCCTCGGCGTCCATTCCGGAGGCGAGCTGGTCGCGGTGGCGCGAGACGATGAACAGGGAGTAGTCCATCCCGACGGCAAGGGACAGCATCAGGGCCAGTAGCGCGGTGGTCGAGTTGATGGGCATCTGCCCGGCCGCCAGCAGGATGGTCAGCAACGACAACGCCGACCCGGCCAGGCCGCTGATGATCGGCATCGCAGCGGCGAACAGCGATCCGAGAACGACGAGCAGGACGATCAGAGCCACCACCAGGCCGTAGGCCTCGGTAATCCCGATGTGCGGCTTCAGCACCGAGTACGCCTCGCCGCCGAGGTGCACCTGGGACCCCGGCAGTGCCGCTTCAAGCTGCGCGCCGTGCTCGTTCAACACGACCCGCTGGTCATCGCTGAAGGTCGAGATGGTGCCCTCGGTGCGGATCGTCACCAGACCCGCGTCGCCGGCCGGGGTGATCGCGCCGGAAATGTGCTCGTTGTACGGAGACTGCACCCCGGTCACCCAGGGAATCGTCTCCAGGTCGTCGATGGCGGCTTCGACCGCGGCGCGTACCTGCGCGTCGTCCATCGTGGCGGGGGCCTGCGGAACCACCAACATCGTCGCCGACAGGTCGGCGGCCTGCGGGAAGGTCATCTTGAGTTGGTCGATGGCCACCTGTGACGGGGCGCCGGGGATCTCGAAGGTGTCGTCGAACGCACCCCCGAAGCCGCGAGCCAGACCGGCCATCGCGAGTAGCACCAGGACCCAGGCGATGACAACCTTCCAGCGGGCCTGATAACTGGCACGGCCGAGGCGATAGAGCAGGCTGGACACAACATCCTTCCAGATGCAGATATGTATCTAGATGCCGGACAGTATCAACATGCAGCTATGTATGCAAGTACGAGGCTGTATCTGTCTTGGGGTACGCTGCCGCCATGCTGATGACCATGG
>JAGQUI010000269.1 GCA_020438595.1 Propionibacteriaceae bacterium
ACGCGCCCAGGGCCTGTCCGACGAGGAACTGAACCGCGTGGTTACCGCGTTCAACGTCGACACCAGCCTGTTCCGCTGAGAGGAAGTTACGGTGACCACTTTCGCTTCCATCACTGACCAGCTGGCCCTGCAGGCCATCGAGCTGCCCTCGTGGGCGTTCGGGAACTCGGGGACCAGGTTCAAGGTGTTCGGTACGCCGGGCACCCCGCGCACCGTCCAGGAGAAGCTCGCCGACGCCGCGCAGGTGCACAAGTACACCGGCCTGGCGCCGACCGTGGCGCTGCACATCCCCTGGGACAAGGTCGACGACTACGCCGCCCTGGCCGCCTACGCCGCAGACCTCGGCGTCGCGCTGGGCACGATCAACTCCAACACGTTCCAGGATGAGGACTACAAGTTCGGGTCGCTCACGCACGTGGACCCGACGATCCGCCAGAAGGCGATCGACCACCACCTCGAGTGCATCGACATCATGGACGCGACCGGCAGCCGCGACCTGAAGATCTGGCTCGCCGACGGTTCGAACTACCCGGGCCAGGCCGACCTGCGCGGACGCCAGGACCGGCTGCACGAGTCGCTGCAGGTGATCTACGACCGGCTGGGCGAGGACCAGCGGCTGGTGCTGGAGTACAAGTTCTTCGAGCCCGCCTTCTACCACACCGACGTCTGCGACTGGGGCACCAGCTACGCGCAGGTCGCCGCGCTGGGTGAGAAGGCGCTGGTCTGCCTCGACACCGGCCACCACGCCCCGGGCACCAACATCGAGTTCATCGTGATGCAGCTGCTGCGGCTGGGCAAACTGGGTTCGTTCGACTTCAACTCCCGCTTCTACGCCGACGACGACCTGATCGTCGGGGCGGCGGACCCGTTCCAGCTGTTCCGGATCCTGTTCGAGGTGGTCCGTGGCGGCGGCTACGGGCCCGACTCCGGCGTGGCGTTCATGCTGGACCAGTGCCACAACGTCGAGGACAAGGTGCCCGGCCAGATCCGTTCGGTGCTGAACGTGCAGGAGATGACCGCCAAGGCCATGCTCGTCGACCGCGAAGCCCTGGCCGCCGCGCAGGCCGCCGGTGACGTGCTCGGCGCGAACGGGATCTTCATGGACGCCTTCTACACCGACGTCCGCGCCGACCTCGCCGCCTGGCGGGAGTCCCGCGGCCTGCCGGCCGACCCGATGGCCGCCTTCGCCGCCACCGGCTACCTGGCGAAGATCGCCGCCGACCGCGTCGGCGGTACCCAGGCGGGCTGGGGCGCCTAGGTCCATGGCGAGGTACTGCCTGCTGGGCCACGTGGACCCGGCGAAGCTGGAGGAGTACAAGGCGCGGCATGCCGCGGTGTGGCCCGAACTGCTGGTCGCGCTGCGGGACGCCGGCTGGCGCAACTACTCGCTGTTCCTGCGTCCGGACGGGCTGCTGATCGGCTACTGCGAGGCCGACGACCTGGACGCGGCGCAGGAGCGGGTGGCCGCCACCGAGGTCAATGCGACCTGGCAGGCGGAGATGGCGCGGCTGTTCGCCTCCGAGGGTGCCCCCGACGAGGCCTGGGAGCGGGTCGAGGAGGTCTTCAACCTGGAGGACCAGCTCGCCGCCGCCGGCCACTGAGGGATGCCTGCCATGCTTGACGTGCTACGCCCCCGGTCGTAGGATATGAAACGATTCAACACGTCGGCGAAAGGGCAGCGATGAGGCTCGTCCAGCAGACCATCCGGAACGGGGCGACCCGATGAGCGCGCGGTACTTCGCCGCGGCGGACCTCGGCGCCTCCAGTGGTCGCGTGATCCTCGGCACGCTCGAGGGCGGCCGGTTCGAACTCAGCCAGACCGCCCGGTTCGCCAACGGCCCGGTCGAGCAGGCGGACGGCATCCACACCGATGCCCGCGCCCTCTTCGAGGGGGTTACGGCGGGCATCGAAGCCGCGATCGAGGCATCCGGCGGGGCCCTGGAATCCGTCGGCGTGGACACGTGGGGGGTCGACTTCGGCCGCGTGGACGCCGCCGGTGAACTCCTGGAGAGCCCCTTCCACTACCGCCACGAGCGCACCAGCGGCGTGCCCGAGCAGGTCTTCGCCGGGCTGCCCGCAGCCGAGCTGTACGCCACCGCCGGCCTGCAGGTGATGCCCTTCAACACGATCTTCCAGCTGGTCGCCGGCCGCGACGACCCGCGCTGGCCGGAGGTGGCCGACGTCCTGCTCACGCCCGACCTGATGTCGTTCTGGCTGTGCGGACGCCGGGTCGCCGAGATCACCATCGCCTCCACCACCGGCCTGCTGGACGTCGCGTCCCGCACCTGGTCGGACGCGACCTGCGCCCACCTCGCCGAACGCTACGGCCTGCCGGTGCCGCGCGTGCTGCCCGAGATCGTCGAGGCGGGCACGGTGCTCGGCACGACCGCGGCAGGCCGGTTCGCGAAGCAACTCCAGGTGGTCGCGGTCGGTGGTCACGACACCGCGTCCGCCGTGGTGGCGATCCCGGCCCGCGGCACCGACTTCGCCTTCATCTCCTCGGGCACGTGGTCGCTGGTCGGCCTCGAGCTCGAGCAGCCGGTGCTCACCGAGGCCAGCCGGGCGGCCGACTTCACCAACGAGCTGGGCATCGACGGCACCGTCCGCTACCTGAAGAACGTGATGGGCCTGTGGGTGCTCAGCGAGAGCATCCGCAGCTGGCAGGCCGCCGGGCGCGACGTCGACCTGGTCCCGCTGCTGGAAGCGGCGGCGACCCGGCCCGGCCTGGCCTGCGTCCTGGACATGACCGACGAGCGGCTGCTGCCGCCCGGCGACATGCCTGCCCGGCTGCTGGCCATGGCCGCCGAGACCGGGCAGCACCTCGACGACGACCCGGCGACGATCGCCCGCTGCATCATGGACTCGCTCGCGCTGGCCTACCGCGCCACGATCCGCGCCGCCTGCGACCTCGCCGGCCGCGACATCTCCGTGGTGCACATCGTCGGCGGCGGCTGCCAGAACACCCTGCTCTGCCAGCTCACCGCGGAGGCGACCGGCCTGCCCGTGGTCGCCGGCCCGGCCGAGGGGACGGCGCTGGGCAACCTGCTCGTCCAGGCCCGGGCCTGCGGCGCCCTGACCGGCGACCGCACCGCGCTGCGCGAGGTCGCGATCGCGTCGTCCGACCTCACCACGTACCACCCAGGCGTGCTGCCGTTGCCTCCCGAGCACTGGGACGCGGCCGAGCGGCGCGCCGCCAACGGAAAGGCCTGACATGGGCACCACGTCCTACCCGGACACCGTCGAGGAAGTCATCGAGAGCATCGGCTCAGCCGGACGCCGGCTGAATGACATCGACGCCGTCGAGGCCGGCGCCGGCAACATCTCCGCCTGCTTCAACTGGCCGTTCGAGGCGAAGGAGTTCTTCAACGTCAGCCGCGAGATCGAGCTGCCGTACGAGGCGCCGCACCTGGCCGGCTACACGGTGCTGGTCACCGGCTCGGGCTGCCGGCTGCGCCAGGTCGCCCGCAATCCGCGGAACAACCTCGGTGCCGTCGAGGTGCACGAGGGTGGCCAGACGGGCACGCTGCACTACCGGAAGAAGGGCAACTTCGACCGGCCCACGTCGGAGTTCAACTCCCACCTGGCCGTGCACGAGGACCAGGTGCGCGACCGCGGCATCGGCTTCCACGCGGTGATCCACGCCCAGCCGCCGCACCTGACCCTGCTGTCGCACATCCCGGCCTACCAGAGCACCCCGACCATGAACGCCGCGATCCTGCGCTGGGAGCCGGAGACCGTCGTGCAACTGCGCGAGGGGATCGGCTACCTGCCGTTCATGGTGCCGGGGTCGGAGGAGCTGATGTCGGCCAACATCGCGAACCTGCGCAAGCACCAGATCGTGCTGTGGGCCAAGCACGGCGTGATGGCCCGCTCGGACACCTCGCCGCTGAAGGCCTGCGACCGGATCGAGTACGCGGAGACCGGGGCCCTGTACGAGTACATGAACCTGTGCGCAGGCGGACGGGGCGAGGGCCTCACCGCCGACGAGCTCGGCCGCGTCGTCCGCGCCTTCGACGTGGACACGAGCCTGTTCAGCTGATCCGGTCCGGGGGCGAACCGCCCGACCCGTAGGATTCGGCCATGTCCTGGCCAGCCCCCGTCGACGCCGCACCGATCACGCCACACCTCGCGCCGGGGGAGCAGTTGCTCTGGTCGGGTCGCCCGAACCGGCTCGTCTCCTGGACCGACCTGCCCCTGGTGCTGTTCGGCGCCATGTTCTTCGGGTTCTCGGTGTTCTAAAAAACAATAAT
>JAGQUI010000026.1 GCA_020438595.1 Propionibacteriaceae bacterium
GTAAGCAAGTCCTGACGCCGGATAGGGGCGGGGGCCGGCTCAGGTGCCCGGCACGCCGCCCTGCCAGCCGCCGCCCAGCGCCTTGGCCAGCGAGACGGCGGCGGTGAAGCGCGCGAGGCGCGCCTGCACCAGGCTGTCCTGCGCCGAGAGCAGCGTGCGCTGCGTGTCCAGCAGCGTCAGCAGGTCGATGGCGCCGGCGCGGTACTGCGTGGCCGCGATGTCGTAGGCCTGGCGTGCCTGGCGGGCGGACTCGATCAGCGCCGCCTCGCGCAGGGCCTGGCTCTCCTGGTCGACCAGGGCGTCCTCGACCTCGCGGAAGGCGGTGAGGGCGGTCTGCTGGTAGCTGTAGACCAGCTCCTCGTAGCGCGCCTTGCTGGCCTCCAGGTCGGCGTCGCGCCGGCCGCCGTCGAAGATCGGCGCCACCAGGGAGGCAGCCAGGCTGTAGAGCAGCGATTCCGGCCGGAACACCGCGTCCAGCATGGCCGAGGCGATGCCGCCCTCGGCGGTCAGCGAGATCGAGGGCAGGAAGGCGGCGCGCGCCACGCCGATGTCGGCATTGGCGGCGACCAGGCTGGCCTCGGCGCTGCTGATGTCCGGGCGCCGCCGCAGCAGGTCGGAGGGGATGCCCGGTTGGATGATCGGCAGGGTCAGGCCGTCCAGCGTGCCGCCGGGCTCGCCCAGGGCGCCGGTCGTGGTGCCGGCCAGCAGCGCCAGGGCGTTCACCGCCTGGCGGCGCTGACCCTCCAGGTCCGGGATGCCGGCCGAGATCGAGGCCACCTGCTGGCGCTGCTGCGCCACTTCCAGGCCGGAGACGGCACCGGCCGCTGCCTGCACCTCGATCAGGCCCAGGGTGTTGCGGGCGATGGCCAGGTTCTCCTGCGCCACCTTCAGCCGCTCGCCCAGCGCGAGATAGGTGAGATAGGTCGAGGCCACGTCGCCCTGCAGCACCAGGTCGAGGTTCGCGTCCCCGGCCACCAGCACCCGCGCGCTCATCCCTTCAGCCCCGACATCGTCATCGTCGCGATGAAGTGCTTCTGCGCGAACAGGAAGAACAGGATCAGCGGCAGTGTGGCCACGACATTGCCGGCCATGAGCAGGGACCACTGGGTGCGCCGGGTGCCCTGGAAGTTGGCGATGCCGAGCTGGATCGTGAACAGGTCCTCGTTGTTGATCGCGATCAGCGGCCAGATCAGGTCGTTCCAGGCCCCGAGCAGCGTGAAGATCGCCAGGGTGGCCAGCGCGGGTCGCGCCAGCGGCAGCACCACCCGCAGGAAGGTCTGCCAGCGGTTGCAGCCGTCGAGGGCCGCGGCCTCCTCGAGCTCGACCGGGATCGAGAGGAAGAACTGGCGCATCAGGAAGATGCCGAACGCCGAGGCGAGCCACGGGACGAACGCGGCGGCGAGGGTGTCGATCAGGTGCAGCTTCGAGAACATGATGTAGGTCGGGATCATCAGCAGCTGGATCGGGATCATGATCGTCGCCACCACGGCGAAGAACCCGAAGTTCCGGCCGCGGAAGTGAAGCCTGGCGAAGCCGTACCCCGCCAGCGAGCAGAGCACGATCTGGGACCCGATCGCGACCACCGACACGAGGGTGCTGTTCACCAGCCAGCGCACCACCTGGGTGTCGCCGAACAGGCCCGCGAAGCCGTCCAGGGTGAGCCGGGAGGGGAAGAACGGCGGCGGGAACCGGATCAGCTCCTCGGCCGGCGACAGCGAGGCCAGCACCATCTGCAGGAACGGGGTCAGGAAGACCAGGGCGATCGGCGCCAGCACGAAGTGCCAGGGGTTGATCCTTCGGCGGCGCCGCCGCTGCGGCGCCTCCGTCCGGTCCAGCTCAGCGGTCGTCATCAGAACGCCTCCAGGTTCTTCCGGCGGGCATAGACCACCATGCCCACGGTGATCGCCAGGGTGACGAAGAACAGCACGTAGGCCGCGGCCGAGCCGTAGCCGAACTCCAGGCCCTTGAACGCCTTCTCCCAGAGGAAGTAGACGATCGTCTTGGTCGCGTCCAGTGGCCCGCCACGGGTGGTCGTGTAGACGAGGTCGAACAGCTGGATCGCACCGATCACCTGCCAGATGGTCACGAACACCGTGACCGGGGCGAGTTCGGGCCAGACCACCCGCCAGAACGTCTGCCAGGGGTTGGCGCCGTCGACCTTCGCCGCCTCGATCAACTCGTTGGGGATGTCCTGCAGGGCGGCCAGGTAGATCACGGTCGTGAAGGCGGCTTGCCCCCACAGGGACATGACCGCGATCACGAGCATCGCCTGGCCGGGATCCTCCAGCCAGCCCTGGGCCGGGATGCCGAACACCCGCAGCACGTTGTTGACCAGCCCGTACTGGGGGCTGAACAGGTAGGTGGACAGGATGCCCGTGGCCGCGGCGGACGCGACGAACGGGATGAAGATCGCCGTCCGGTAGAAGCCGATGAACCGGATCTGGCGGTTCAGCGCGACGGCGAGGAACAGCCCCGAGAGCACCGACGCAGGGACGAACAGCAGCACGAACAGGCCGGTCTGGGTGACGGCCTGGGCGAATTCGGCGTCCGTGACCAGGCGGGTGTAGTTGTTCAGCCCGAGGAACTTCGGCTGCGAGAAACCGTTCCACTTCTGCAGCGAGAGCAGGAACGCCCACCCCGCCGGGAAGATCGACAGGCCGAGCACCAGGATCATGCCGGGTCCGATGAACGACCAGCCGGCCAGCCCGTTACGGAACCCGCGGCGGCGTCGGGCCGCCCGGCGCCGGCGCCGGTACTCGTCCTCCGATTCGACGGGTGCCGTGGCCCGCACCGCACCGACCGGCCTGGCCTGGTGGGAAGTCGTCGTCATCTGCACCGCTCCGCTCTGCCCGCTCAGCGTACGACCTGCTCAGTTGAGGACGACGGCACGGGTCAGGTACCGCGGCCGGTCCGGGTTCAGGCCGCGGACGGCGGCGACGCCGACCGCGAGCCGCTGGGCCAGCGCCAGTTCGATCAGCGGGTCGGGAGCGGCGCCGGACACCACCGTCGCCCCCGTCGTCCGGGCCAGCTGGTCGGCGAGTTCGGGATCGGCCGCTCCGAGCATCCAGACCAGCGAGCCCGGGTGGGCGACGGCCATCGGCCCGTGCCGGTAGTCGAGCAGCGGGTAGGACTCGGCCCAGGCCTGGGCCGCCTCGCGGATCTTCAGCGCGGCCTCCATCGCCAGCCCGTTCGTCCAGCCGCGGCCCAGGTAGACGAAGTGGTCGTGGGCCCCCGGATCGGGCACCGGGTGCGGGGCCGCGAGCGCGACCTCCGCCAGTGCAGGGATCCCGGAGACGTCCTCGCCGAACGCGGCACGGGCGAGCAGGACGAAGGAGGTCGGGAACCGGGTCTGCACGACCGACTCCTCGTCCGCGAAGTCCAGCAGCAGGACGTCGTCGGCGAGCCGCGCGCACGGCGAGTCGGCGACCCCCGTGACCACGATCCGGCGGACGCCGGACGGGAGCCGTCGCAGGGCGTCCACCACTTCGGTGGTGTCCCCCGAACGGCTGATCCCGAGCACCGCGTCGTAGGCGCGCGGCGTCCGCGGCTCCGACGCGTACGCCCAGTCGGTGGCTCCCAGCCCTGCGTCCTCACGCAGCGTGGCGAAGGAACTGGCCACGAAGGCGGAGGTGCCGCACCCGATCGCCAGTACCCGCTCCCCCGGCCGCGCCAGCAGCGCCGTGGCCTGCGGCGTGAGGTCGAGAGCCCGGCGCCAGACCTGCGGCTGGCTGTCGATCTCCTGGGTGGTGATGCTCATCGTCTGCTCCTGTGTCGTTGGTTGGGGTCCGCCGGCGGCTACTGGTCGGCCAGCGCCTGGTCCGCCTTGGCCGCGGCCTGCTGCAGCGCCTCGGTGGGGGTGCCCTTGCCCTGCAGCACCTGCGAGATCGCGGAGCCGATCGCCTCGGACAGCCCGACGTAGCCCTGGACGGTCGGTCGCGCCTGCACGGCGTTCGCGCTGTTGGCGGCCATCACGTCCAGCCCCGGCAATTCCTTCACCTGGGCCTTGAACTCAGGGGTGTCCATCTCGCTGGTACGCAGCGGCAGGTTGCCGTAGGCGACGTTCCAGCGCAGGTCCTGCTCCGGCGCGGTCAGCCACTTCAGGAACTCGACCGACCAGTAGTTCTGGTTGGCGTCCCCGGAGTCGGGCAGGGCCCAGATGTCCGGGCCGGACACCGTCTGGTGGTCGCCGTTCGTGCCGGGCAGGATCGTCACGCCGTACTTCGTCCCCGCGGTCTTCAGGTCGCTCAGCTGCCACGGCCCGGACGTCATCATCGCGATGCGGTCGGCGGCGAACAGCTGGGCGAACTTGGTGTCGGTCTGGTCGATGTAGACGCTCTTGTCGTCCACGGCCATCGCCCGCAGGAACTCCAGCGCCGCATCGCCCTCGGGCGAGGCGAAGGCCGACTTCGACTGGTCGTCGGTGAGGATCTTGCCGCCGTTCTGCCACAGGTGCGGCCAGAACTGCCAGGTGGTCTCCTCCGAGCCGGACACCGAGTACTCGTAGCCGTAGATCTGCTTGCCCGGATCGGTCAGCTGCTTCGCCGCGGTGCGGAAGTCGTCCCAGGTCCACTGGTCGGTCGGGTAGGCGAGGCCGGCGTTGTCGAAGACCGTCTTGTTGTAGATCAGTGAGATGTTGTCGACCAGCGCCGGGAAGCCGATCGTCGCCTTCCCGGTCGGCTGGACGGTGGCTCGCGCCGCCTGGGAGAACTCGTCCCAGCCGACCGACGGGTCCTTCACCTGCTCGGTGATGTCCTGCATCTTGCCGGAGGACTCCAGCTCGCTCGCCCACGAGCCGAACGCGTAGGAGATGTTGGGGTAGGTGCCCGAGGCGAACCCCGCGGACAGCTTCTGCAGGAGCTCCTCGGTCGAGGATGCCCCGGATGACGTCTTGATCGTCACGTTCGGGTGCAGCGTCGTGAACTCGGCGGCGAGGTCCTCCAGCAGCTTCTCCGCCGCGTCCGACTGGCCGGTCCACCAGGTCAGGGTCACCGGGGCGTTCGGGTCCACGGAGGCGGATGTGGCCGGGCCCTCGGTGGACGTGCAGGCAGACAGCGCGATCATCGAGACCGCGACGGCGGCGGCGCCAGCGGCTCGCAGCAGGCGATGGCTCATGGGTGGTCCTCTCCAGCGACAGCGTTTCTTCATCTTGGGCACTGACTGAGCGATCACGCAATCAACTGCGCAATTTGCTCAGTTGAGCTGAGCGATACCGGGCGGAGTCGTGCAATTCGCCGGGCCACGGCAGGACGATGCTGCCATGTTCGCCATCGAGGACGTCCGCCTGCGCGACTGGAAGCCGCGCGCCCAGCTGCGGACAACCCGCACCGAGGTACCGCTCCCCGCCGTCGGCTGCATCGACGCGCACAACCACCTGGGTCGCTGGCTCAGCGACGACGGCGACTGGATCGTTCCGGACGTGGACGGGCTCCTCGCGACGATGGACGCCCGCCACGTCGAGACGATCGTGAACCTCGACGGCATGGCCGGTGCCGAGCTCGAGGCGAACCTCGACCGGCTCGACCGGGCTCATCCCGGGCGGTTCCTGACCTTCTGCCAGCTGGACTGGGCGATGCTCGCCGAACCCGACGGCGTCCGTGGCCTGCTCGACCAACTGGAGGACTCCCGACGTCGGGGCGCCCGCGGGGTGAAGGTCTGGAAGAACCTCGGACTCACCTACCGCGACGGGACCGGCGCGCTGGTCTCCCCCGACGACCCCCGGGTGGTCGAGGTGCTCGGGCGTGCCGGAGAACTCGACCTCCCGGTCCTGATCCACACCGCCGACCCGATCGCGTTCTTCGAACCGCTCGACGAGTACAACGAACGCCTCGACGAACTGGCCGTCGAGCCGGACTGGTGGTTCGGCGACCGGGACCGCCATCCCACCTTCGACGCCCTGCTCGACGCGCACGCGCGGCTGGTGCTCGCGTGCCCGAGGACCACGTTCGTCGGCGCCCACTTCGGGTGCTGCGCGGAGGACCTCGAGCGGGTCGGGCGGCTGCTGGACGCCGCCCCCAACTACCACGTCGACATCGCCGGCCGGATGGCCGAACTGGGCCGCCAGCCCCGGCACGCCGCGGCGTTCATCACCCGCTACGCCGACCGGGTGCTCTTCGGCACGGACATCTACCCGGTCACCGACGAGCAGTACCGCCTGCACTACCGCTTCCTGGAGTCCGCCGACGAGGGCTTCGACTACGCCCCCGACGCGGACATCCCGCCACAGGGTCGCTGGACGGTCTCCGGACTCGCACTCTCGCCCGAGGTGCTCGCGAAGGTCTACGCCGGCAACGCCCGGCGGGTGCTCGGGCTGGGCTGACCGGTCAGCCGACCACCTCGAGAAGGTGGGCGGCCGCCTCGGCCGTCGATTCCCGGACGCCGGCCAGGTACGCCCTGGGGTCTACCGCGTCCGGCTTCGCCGCGAGTTCCTCCCGCAGCCTCGTGGTGCCGGCGATCGCCAGCGCGGTGCCGATGTTCACCTTCCGGATCCCCGCGTCGACCGCGGCGGAGAGCTGGTCGTCCGGCACGCCGGAACTGCCGTGCAGCACGAGCGGGACGTCCAGCGCGTCGCGCAGGGTCGCGATCAGGGCGAGGTCCAGACGCGCGGTGCGGTCGCGCATGGCGTGGCTGCTGCCCACCGCCACGGCGAGGGCGTCCACCGCGGTGGCCCCCACGAAGGCGCGGGCCTCGTCCGGATCAGTCCGGACACCGGGCGCGTGGGCACCGTCCTTGCCGCCGATCTCGCCGAGCTCGGCCTCGACCCAGATCCCGCGGGCGCGGGCCTCGTGCACCACTCCGGCGGTCAGCGCGACGTTCGCGGCATAGTCGCTGCGGGACCCGTCGAACATCAGGGAGGTGAGCCCGAGCCCGCCGCTGCGCTCCAGCGCTGCCGAGGCCAGCGCGGCGTCGTCGATGTGGTCGAGGTGGAGGCCCACCGGCACCTCGGCCGCTGCGGCGAGCTCGCGGCAGGCGGCGAGCAGCGGGGCGAACCCCCGCCGGAACCGGATCGCGTTCTGGCTGACCTGGAGGATGACCGGCCGACCGGTCGCCTCCGCGGCGGCGACCACCGCCTCCGCCTGCTCCAGGGTGATCACGTTGAATGCGGCGACCGCCCGTCCGCGAGCGGCGGCCGCCTCGACCAGCGCGCCCGCGCCGGCCAGGCTCATGACGCGTCGAGCGTGCCGCCCAGCGCCCGCGGCAGGAACCGGGCGTGAGCTGCGGTGAGTTCGTCGCACAGGTCCCAGATCTGCCCGGGCGTCAGGCTGGAGGCCGCATTGGGGTCGGCGAGGACGGCCTGGCGCACGAGCGCCGGGTCGCCCTCCCTTGCTGCGGCGACGGCCAGTTCGGCGACGGACAGGTAGGCGCGGTTCAGCGCCGCCCCCGCCGCGGGCACGCTGCCGAACCGCTGCGGACGCAGGCCGTCGCCGTCCACCTCGGCGGGAACCTCGACCACCGCACCCTCGGGCAGGTTGTCGATCAGACCGCGATTCACGACGTTGGCGTGGATCAGGCGCGGCGTGCCGGTGAGCATCGAGTGGATGACCTGGGGCGCGTACTCGGCGGCGTCGCCCGCCTCGTGCAGCGGCACGTCGCCGCCCGCAGCGAGGATGGCCCTCGCCTCCTCGTACTCGGCGACGTTGTCCTCCGAGATCTGCAGGTACTCCAGCGGCCGCAGCCGGTAGCGCTCGATCTGGGCGTCCGAGCGCAGGAACCAGCTCAGGTACTCCGAGGAGTGCTCGCTGGTCTCGGTCGGGTAGAAGCCGATCCGGGAGAAGATCTCCACCCGCACCCGTCGCTCCAGTTCCGGATCCGCGGCGATCTTCGCCCGCAGCAGCGGGTACAGGTCGTGGCCGTCCCGGCTCCACTCGGTCAGCCACGCCTGGTGATTGACGCCGCCGGCACGGTAGCGGGTGCCCTCCAGCGGTACGCCGATCAGTTCGCAGAGGTCGTGCACCGTCCAGTACACGCTGTGGCACAGCCCCACGGCCTTCAGCTGCGGGGCGACCTCGGCCAGCCACCACACGTTCATCGCCATCGGGTTGGTGTAGTTCAGCAGCCACGCGTCCGGGCAGACGGCGAGCATGTCGGCTGCGATGCCGGACAGGACGGGGAAGGTGCGCAGGCCGCGGAACACCCCGCCGACGCCGGTGGTGTCACCGATCGTCTGGCGCAGGCCGTACCGCGCGGGCACCTCGAGGTCGACCCGGGTCGCGGCGATGCCGCCGACCTGGATCATGTTCACGACGAAGTCGGCGCCGTCGAGCGCGGCCCTGCGGTCGGCCTCGGCCCGGACGACCAGGTCCTTGCCGAGCTGCCGGGCCACGTTCTCGGCCGTGCCCCTGGCCACCTCCAGCCGCTCGTGGTCGATGTCGTGCAGCACCAGCTCCAGCACTGGCAGGTCGTCGTACCGCAGCAGGTCGACGATCAACTGGCGGGTGAACACGACGCTGCCCGCGCCCACGAAGGTGATTCTCGGCATGACCCGATTCTCCGGACAAACGCTCATTCCGCGCAACAAAATGCACGATTTGACGCGCAAATGCGCGACTGCGATGATCGTTTCGTGGCCAGCGCATACAACTCCTCCACCATTGCCGAACTCGGCAGCTCGACCAAGCGCTCCCGGCGGCTCGCCGACATCCTCGACTTCATCAGCGATCGGGGCGAGGCCTCGATCCAGGAACTCGGCGAGCACTTCGGCGCCTCTGCGGCGACCCTTCGGCGCGACCTCGGCCTGCTCGCCGACCAGGGCCTGCTCGTCCGCACCCACGGTGGGGCCACGATCAGCGGCGGACCGGCCGAGGTGCCGGTCGCGCTGCGCGACACCCGGTTCGCGGACGCGAAGGCGCGCATCGCCCGGGCCGCCGCCGCGCTGATCCCCCGCGAACGCCACGCGATCAGCTTCAGCGGCGGCACGACCACCGCGTCCGTCGCCCGCGAACTCGCCTGGCACAACGACCTGACCGTCGTCACGAACTCGCTCACGATCGGCACGCTACTGGCGCGCTTCCCCCGGCTGAAGGTCGTGATGACGGGTGGCATCCTGAGGCCGCAGTCGCTCGAACTGGTCGGCGTCCTCGCCGAGGGCACCTTCAACGCGGTCAAGCACGTCGGCACCGCGATCCTGGGCGCGGACGGGATCTCGGCCGCGGACGGCGTGACCACCCACGACGAGACCGAGGCCCGCACCAACCACGCGATGGTGAGCAAGGCGGACCGGACCGTCGTCGTGGCGGACGGGTCGAAGGTCGGCCATGCCGCGTTCGCCTCGATGGCCGACATCGCCGAGATCGACGTCCTCGTCACCGACGACAGCGCGGACGCCGAGGAACTCGCACGGTTGCGAGCCCTCGGCGTCCAGGTGATCGTCGCCTGAGGCGTCCCCCTACCCGACCGGCTCCTTCTGCTTGGCCAGACCGTAGAAGAACAGCGACACCGGCCGGTACATGGCGTGGGCGAACTTGGTGAACGGCAGGAACAGCACCAGCTCCATCGCGATCGCCACGTGGACCAGGAACACCCAGTAGCCCCAGCCGGGCACCGGGTCGGCGTAGAGCGCGGCCTCGATCAGGAAGCCGGTCAGGCCGGTGACCCAGAGCAGCACCAGGAACAGCCAGTCCGAGGGCTTGCTGTCGTCGTTGCACTCCTTCTTCTCCTGCCAGCGCCGGATCATGAACCAGGTGACGCCGTACATCAGGGCGAGGCCCGCGACCGTGCCGAGCAGCCGCACCGGGTACCAGATCGGCACCGGGGTGCCGGTGGCCTTGATCCCGAGCAGGTCCATGCCGTAGTCGAGCGTGGTCGCCAGCAGCAGGCCGAGGAAGCCCCAGATGGTGAGCGCGTGGATCAGCCAGCGACGCCGGTACAGGGGCTCGGTCGGCACGTCGTCGTGGCAGTCGTCGCGGTACCGCTTCTGGCCCAGCGACTCGATCCCGAGCGCGTACCACAGCGCCTTGCCGGTGCGTGCCCAGGCCTGCCTGCTGCCGAACAGCGACGCAGCGGTCACCCCGTCCCTGCGGGCGATGTTGCGGGCCAGCAGGCCGACGCCGAGCAGGCTGAACAGCGCAACGATGACCATCAGCACGATGCCGGTGGTGTGGATCACGTGGTACGGGATGAAGTCGAACAGCGCCAGCGACTCCTTGCTCTGCTCGCCGCGGATCGCGGCGAAGAACAGGGCGAAGAACGCCGCCGCCCCGACCACGATCGCGGTGCCGATCACCGGACGCGTGTACAGCGCCCGGGCGATGCCGCTCTTGTCGTAGTGGGCGATCGCGTAGCGACGGGCCGTGCCCATGAACTCGCCCGGATCGGCCTCCTGCGGGCAGCGCGTGGTGCAGATGCCGCACCCGTAGCAGGTCCACAGCTCCTTGCTGCCGACCAGGTCGTCGGTCAGGCCGACCTGCGCGAGCCGGATCAGCTTTCGCGGGAACAGGGCGTCATCGTCGGTCAGCGGGCAGATCGCCGTGCAGTTGCCGCAGCTGTAGCAGGCGTTGATGTCCGCCCCGCCGAACTTCTGCATGTCGGTGATCAGGTTCTGGTTCACCACCGTGCTCATTCGTACTCACACTCCTCGAGGGTCGCCTCGGCCTCGCCCTGGCCGACGATCTGGTAGCTGAAGTAGCCGTCGTCGTCGGCCTCTGCGCCCTCGATCAGGTGCCCGTAGCGGCGCATTCCCATCACCCAGTACACGGTCTCGTGCACGGGATGGCCGATTCGTTCGGCGATCTCGACGATGGTCGCCGGCCCCGAGGCGAGCGCCTCGAAGATCGGCTTGTGCATCAGGGGTTCCTCGCGGATCACCTCGCGCGGGTCCCGCAACGTCTGGGTCATCCCACCGTCTCCTTGACTCCGTCGGTCGCGACCATCTCTTCGATCGCGGCCCTCATCTGCGCGTCCGTGTAGCCGAGCAGGTCGATCGCGTCCGAGCCGCAGACCGGGACGCAGCCGCCGCAGCCCTTGCAGGTGGCCGGATCGACGGTCGCGACCTGGCGGCCGTCCCACTCGATGCTGGTGATCGCGTCGTAGGGGCACGACGTCAGGCACTCGCCACTGCCGACGCACTTCTCGGTGTCCACCCGGGCCACCAGCGGCTCGAGCTCGGCGTAGCCCTTCTTCAGCAGCGCCGCGCTCTGCGCGACCGCGGCCAGGCCGGCCGCGACGCTCTCCCCCACGGTCCGCGGGCTCTGGCAGCAGCCGGCGATCATCACGCCGTCGACCACCGTCTCCACCGGACGCAGCTTCGGGTGGATCTCGTTGAAGAAACCGTCGCTGCCCACCGGCAGCTTGAGCACCTCGACCAGCCCGGTGTTCTCCCGCGGCACCATGCCGGTCACCAGCACCACGAGGTCGACCGCGAGGGTCAGCTCGCGGCTCTCGGTGAGCAGGTCGGTCACGGTCACGTCCAGCTGGCCGGACGACGCCTTCTGCACCGACGGCGGGGTGTGGTCGGGGAACTTCAGGTAGATCGAACCGCGCTCGCGGGACTCGTTGTAGAGCAACTCGCTCGTCCCGTACGCGCGGATGTCGCGGTGCAGGTGGTACTGCCGGATGCCCGGGTCCAGCTTCGACACCAGCATCGACGCGTGGATGGTCGCCGTGCAGCAGTACTTCGAGCAGTACTCGTTGCCGGGGGCCTCCTGCCGCGATCCGACGCAGTAGACGTAGGCGATCGAGCGCACCGGGCGTCCCGCGTAGCTGAGCGTGCCGGACGGCGCCGCGTCCACGATCTCCTTGAACTCCGGCAGGGTCACCACGCCGTCGATGCCGTACCCGAACTCGCCCTCGTCGGGAGAGTAGGAGTCGAAACCGGTGGCCACGATGATCGAGCCCACGTCGACGGTGAGCTGCTTGTCCGCGCCGTCCCGGTGCAGGGTGAGCTGGGCGGCGTAGTTGCCGAACGTGCCCGACTTCCCGGTCAGCTCGGCGCCCGTGTACACGGTGATGTCGCGGCGGGCCCTGATCTGCTCGACCAGGCCGGCCACCTCCTCGGCACCGGACGCGTCGTTCGGGAAGGTGGGGCCGAAGCGTCCGACCCAGCCGCCGAGCTTCGCCTCGCGCTCGACCAGGACGGCCTGGATGCCCAGGTCGGCCAACCCGATCGCGGCCCGCAGGCCGGCGATCCCGCCACCGACCACCAGGGCCTTCGGAACGGTCTGGATCCGGAGCGGCTCGAGCGGGTCGGACAGCCGGGTCTTCGCCACGCCGGCGCGAACCAGTCCGATCGCCTTCTCGGTGGCGCCGGAGCGGTCGTGCGGGTGCGCCCAGGAGTCCTGCTCGCGCACGTTCACCTGGGTGTACGCGTACTGGTTCAGGTCGGCCCGCTTGGCGACGTTGCGGAACGTCACCTGGTGCAGCTTCGGCGAGCAGGACGCGACCACGAGCCCGTCGAGGTTCTGGGCGCGGATGTCGTCGATCATGTCGTGCTGGGTTCCGTCCGAGCACGCGAACACCGGCGACTCCGACACGACGACGCCGGGCTCGTCCTTCAGCGCCTCGCGCACGGCCTCCACGTCCACGTAGTCCGAGATGTTGCCTCCGCAGTGGCAGATGTACACGCCGATCCGGCGCTCCTCGGGTCCGGCCTTCGGCTCCGGGGTCTCCTGGCTCATACCGTCACCTCCTCGGTGAAGTGCTGGTGTTCGAGGTGGGCGGCCACCTGGGCGACCGCGGCGCCGGAGTGCAGGATCGTGTCGACGATGTCCTTGGCGCCCGAGGCCGTGCCGGCGACGAAGACGCCGGGGACGGTGGTCTGGCCGGGGCTGAGCTCCGCGCTCGGCTCGGCCACGTAGTAGTACTCGTCCAGCCCGAGCGGGGCCTCGCCGAACAGCTTCTCCACGTCGCGGTTCGGCTGGATGCCCACCGCCAGCACCACGAGGTCGTAGGACGTCTCGACGATGCCGCCGCCGTTCTCGATGTCCTCGTAGCGGACCAGCAGGTCGCCGTTCTCCTCCTCGGTGATCTTCGAGACCCGGCCCTTGATGTACTGCGCACCCATGTCCTGGGCCTGCGTGTAGAACTCCTCGTACCGCTTCCCCGACGCGCGCATGTCCATGTAGTGCATGCTCACGTCGGCCAGCGGCAGGGCGCCCATGATCAGCTGGTTCTGCTTGATCGAGTACATGCAGCAGAACTTCGAGCACAGCGGGTTGCCGACGGTCTTGTCGCGGGAGCCCGTGCAGGAGATGTACGCGATCCGGTCCGGCACCTTGCCGTCACCGGGCCGCAGCACCGTGTTGAACGGACGGGTGGGAGCCAGCAGCCGGTCCATCTGCATGCCGGTGATCACGTTCGCGTACTTGCCGAACCCGTACTCGGGCTTCAGGTCGGCGGCGAACAGCTTGTGCCCGGTGGCGACCACAACGGAGCCGACGGTGACATCGCGGAGCTCGTCGCGGGCGTCCATCCGGATCGCGAACGCCGGGCACGCCTTCACGCACTCCTGGCACTCCGAGCACACGCCGCAGTCCAGGCACGACCCGGCGCCGGAACGGGCCTGGTCCTCGCTCAGCGGGGCCTC
>JAGQUI010000270.1 GCA_020438595.1 Propionibacteriaceae bacterium
GTATCGTTGATGGACAGTTCCAGGGTGAGCCCGGGGAACTCCTGCCGCAGGGCCCGGGCCACGGTGGGCACCCAGGTGTAGGCCGCGGACGCGAACGTGCGCACAGTCAGCCGATCGGTCACGCCCTCGCGCAACTCCCGGACGAGGACGTCGAGGTCGGTCATCGCGTGCAGGGCGCCGGCGCTCGCCCGGGCCAGTTCGACCGCCGCCACGGTGGGCTGGATGCCCCGTCCCACCCGTTCCACCAGCGCGAACCCGACCTCCTTCTCGAGGGTGTGCACGTGCTGGCTCACGGTGGACGGAGTCAGGCCCAGACGGCGGGCGGTGTCGTTCACGGAGCCGCTCGCCACAACGGCCCGGAGGATGCGCAGACGGTTCAGATCCAGCATGGTTGGATCATACGGCACTACCGCACGATCGTTCGGGTTATTCAGCTTGTCCCGAATGAACATCGGCGAGACAATTGAGTCATGTTGAGCTACGCAGTTGTCGACAGGGACCGCGAGCGGCTCGTCGAGGACCTCGACATCGCTCGCCAGATCGAACCGTCCCCCATCTACCGGCGCAAGGTTGACCGGCGCCACTGGTTCCGTCGTGCGCTGACCGAGGGCGAAACCATCCGTACCCATCTCGCCAGCTACTGACCGACGGCCCGCTGCGGCGGGCACCGACGCGTAGGCTGCCGGGATCCCCTCCCCGGGCCGCCGACGCATCCGGCGTGACCCCGCAACGGCGCGGGGTCACGCCGAACCATTTCCTCCTATGCTGACGCCGTGACCAGGCAGTCCCGGACCGAGGTGTCGCACCTCAGGTACGTCCGGCTCCGGTCCGAGGCGTGGGGCTTCGCCCTCGGGTCGACCTGCTTCGCACTCGGCGCCCTGCCCTGGTACGCGAGCGCGGTCGGCACCGTCGCCACGGACGCCACGTTCTTCGTCGGGTCGATCCTGTTCACCCTCGCCGGTGCGATCCAGTTGCTGCTCAGCGGCCGTCGCCCGCCGCGGCGCGGCACGTCCGGCGGCGACCTGTTCGACTGGTGGGCCGCCGCGATCCAGTCCCTGGGCACGGCGCTGTTCAACGTCAGCACCTTCGCCGCGCTCCGCTCGGCGATCGCCACCCCGGACGCGCTCGGGGCCGGCTGGCGCTCGGACGCGTGGGGGTCGCTCGCCTTCCTGGCCTCAGGTGCCCTCGCCCTGGCCGCGAGCCGGCGGCGACACGAGCTGTGGCACATCCGGGCGCGCACTCCGGAGGCCGCCTGGCTGAACATGGTCGGCTCGGTGGCGTTCGGCGCGTCCGCCGTGGGCGCCTACGTGCTGCCCGCCACCGGTGGCTTCGTCAGCCTCTTCTGGGCCAACCTGGGCACCCTCCTCGGCGCGGTGTGCTTCTTCACCGCGGCGGTCCTGGTGCGTCCGGGAGCGACCGCGACGACGGGCGCGACCGCCACGCCCTAGTGGTGGAACCCCGTCCCCTCGCGCTCCGGGGGCAGCGGGTGCTCCAGCGCCTCCAGGTAGTCGATGCATGCCCGGAAGTCCTCCAGGAAGTCGCGCGCGCCGGCGAGGCGGCCACGCCGGACCACGATCCGCTGCACGGTGATCTCCTCGAGGTCGGCCGGCATCGGGTAGGCCGGCACCTGCCAGCCGCGGGTGCGGAGCCGGTCGGACAGGTTGTACAGCGTCCAGCGGCCGTGGTGGTCGTCCTTCAGCTTCCAGGCGAAGACCGGGATGTCACTGCCATCGCTGACCAGCTCGAAAGGCCCCATCTTCGCGATCTCGCCGGACAGGTAGAGCGCCACGTCGCGGGTGTGGGAGTGGACGGCGGTGTACCCGGCGCGCCCGAGCCGCAGGAAGAGGTAGTACTGGAGCAGCACCTGGGCGCCCGGGCGGGAGAAGTTGAGCGCGAGGGTGGGCATGTCGCCGCCGAGGTAGCTCACCCGGAAGACCATGTCCTCGGGCAGGTGCTCGGTGGACCGCCAGACCACCCAGCCCAGGCCGGGGTAGACCAGCCCGTACTTGTGGCCCGAGGTGTTGATCGAGACCACGCGGTCGAGCTGGAAGTCCCAGACCAGGTCCGGCTGGAT
This sequence comes from Propionibacteriaceae bacterium, assembly GCA_020438595.1. The sequence continues at coordinate 2,075 of JAGQUI010000270.1, forward strand.
GAACGGCGCGACCATCCCGCCGGACGCCCCGTCCACGTGGATCGGGACGTCGAGCCCGGTGTCCGCCTGGAGCTGGTCCAGCGCCCGGGCGATCTGCGCCACCGGCTCGTAGGCGCCGGTGTAGGTGACCCCCATGATGGCCACCACGCCGATGGTGTTCTCGTCGACGTAGGACGCCAGGTCGTGGCCGTCCAGCGCGGGGTGCTCCAGCGACACGGGCACGCAGCGCGCCTCGACGTCCCAGTAGTTGCAGAACTTCTCCCAGCAGACCTGCACCGCGGAACTCATGATCAGGTTGGGCCGGTCCGTGGGCAGCCCTGCGGCGCGGCGTCCGGCCCGCCAGCGGCGCATCAGCGCCAGGCCCGCCAGCATCGCGGCCTCCGAGGACCCGATCGTGGAGGTCCCGATGGTGTTCTCGGGATCGGGCGCGTGCCACAGGTCGGCCAGGATCTTCCAGCAGCGGGTCTCGATCTCGGCGGTCTTGGGGTACTCGTCCTTGTCGATCATGTTCTTGTCGAACGTCTCGGCGTAGAGCCGATTCGCGTAGTCGTCCATCCAGGTGCCAACGAACGTGGCCAGGTTGAGCCGCGCGCTGCCGTCGAGGACGGCCTCGTCGTGCACGATCTGGTAGGCCTCCTGGGGCTCCATCGAGCCCTCGGGAATGGTGGTCCACGAGGCGGCGAAGTCGTCGAAGTCACCGTGGTTCGCAAACCCCGTCACGGTGTCGTCGTGCCCACGTCCGGCCTCGTTCGCGTTCGCTGTCATCGCGGATCTCCTCGCTCTCGGCGCCGCTTCGTCGCCGGCACCTCCAACCTAGCAAGCCGGGACGTCCCGGCGACGACGATCACCCGGGTGGCAGCCGGACGGGCGAGGGTGGTTCAGCCCGCCGGCTGCGCGGCGGCGAGCGCCGTCCGGACCCGCTTCGCCGACACCGGGACAGCCGTGCCGAGCGCCTGGGCGAACAGCCCGATCCGGAGCTCCTCGAGCAACCAGCCGACGTCGGCCACCCGCTGCGGGAGCGGCCCGGACGGGAACTGCGCGCAGAGTGCGGCGTACTCGTCCTCCAGGTCGGCGATCACCGCCAGCCCCTCGGTCTCGTGCCGCGGATTGGTCACCGCGGCGTCGAGCCGCCGCCGGATGGCCTTGAGGTAGGTGGGCAGTCGCAGCCAGGCGCTCGCCGGCGTCGCGGCGATGAAGCCCCGGTAGATTAGCCCGTCGAGTTGCTCGGACGCGTCGTCGCGGGTCGCGGGCGGCGCGGACGGGAGCGCGCGCCGCACCTCCCCGGCCAGCTGCAGGACCTCGCCGGTGAGCGTCACCGTGCGCTGCATCGCCGCCGCGGCGTCGGCGCGGACGGCGTCGGAGAGCTTCTGGAACGCCGCCGCGTCGCGGACCGCATCGAGCCCGCCGATCGCGTCGAGGAGGTCGCCGGTCGCCTTCAGCCGGGCGTCGGCGAGCAGCGCGGGCACGTCCGGGTACGGCGAGGTGGCCAGGGCGAGCTTGGTGGCGTTGCCCATCCGCGACACCACCGAGCGGGTCGGGTCGACGGTGGTCAGGGTGACCAGCCGGCGCAGCCCGTTGCGGTGGGCACGCGTCGCGGCGTCCGCCTCGGCGAAGACCTGCACGCCGACCCGGTCCACCCGGTCCACCAGCGCGGGGAACCCCGGCATCGGTTCGCTGATCCGCTCCGGCAGGGTGCCGAACTCCCAGCTCCTCGCACCCGGGTGGGTGAGGTGGCCGGCCGCAGCGTTCAGCGTCCGGCTCACCTTCGGGGCGAGTTGCGTGGCCAGCTCGGCCAGGTCGCGTCCCACCACCGGCCGCGCGCCGTCGGCCAGCACCCGGAACCGCACCCGCAGGTGGTCCGGCACCGCTTCCGGCTGCCACGCCTCCGGCGGCACCTGCACGCCGGTGAGGGCCAGGACGGCCCGGCCGAGGCCCGTCCAGAGCGGCTCGGTGGCCTGGCCGGGGTGCTCGACCAGCCACTCCAGTGCCCGCTGGGCCGTGTCGGGCGCGGGCACGAGCTGGGTGCGCAGCGTCTTCGGCAGCCCGCGGATCAGCTCGGTGGCCACGTCGGCGCGGAGCCCCGGCACCTGCCAGGTGAACGGTGCGGCGTCGAGCCGGGTGAGGAGCGCGAGCGGCACGTTCACGGTCACGCCGTCATGCCCCGAACCGGGGTC
>JAGQUI010000271.1 GCA_020438595.1 Propionibacteriaceae bacterium
GACCCACTCGGGCGGGGAGTCGGGATCCGGCGCGTCGGGCATGGGGGCAAGATATCGTGCGGGGCCTGCGAAGCAGACCCCTGCCGAGGCCGAATCCGGCCGCGATCCCGGCCGTGGCGCCGCTTCAGAAGGTCGCGAGGAGCGCGACGAAGAACGCAAGCGCGACGAGTGCCGCGACCAGGATCCCGAGCAGGAGGCCGAGCCCGGTGCGCCGGGTCCGCTCGACGAGGGTGAGCACCACCCCTGCGGCGAGCACGACGGCGAGGAGGGAGAACATCACCGAGTCGGAGTAGCTCTCCCGCATCAGCGCCGCGGGTCCGATCGTCACCGCGAGCGTGACCGTGGCCCCGACCAGCACCCCCAGGACGACCGAGCCGCCCCCGAGGAGGTCCGGGACCGCGGTTCGGACGGGCTCCGGTGCCGTGGTGGGGGGCGGGTCGTCCATCGGGACTCCTTCCGGAGTGGCGGCTCCTCTTCGGGTACTTTAGCTGTGCGAACGAGATCGACGGACCGGCTCGGTATCCGGGTCTCGGGTGTGCGGGCATAGCAGGGTGGTGTCTGTGAGAGCGGAGAGCGGCTGGGCGGCGCGGCTGGACGGCGCCTTCTTCGTGCTGGCCGGCGTCGCCTCGGTGTGGTTCGCCTACCTCACCCTCGAGGAGGGCATCACCCCGGGCTGGCAGATGCTGCTGGTGATCGTGTTCTGGGTGCTGGTGGCGTACCTCGTCCTGCCCCGCCTGCACCGAATCCTCACCCGGGTCTACGTGCCCGACTACTTCATCGGCCGCACCCGCACCGCCGACGGGTTGCTCGGCGACCCGGTGAACCTCGCCCTGATGGGCAGCCCCGAGCAGGTGCACGCCGCACTGGATCGGGGCGGCTGGATCCGGGCCGACGAGCTCACCGGACGCACCGGCTGGCGGATCGTGACCACCACGCTGTCCCGGCGCAGCTACCGGGAGGCGCCGGTGAGCCCGCTGTTCCTGTTCGGGCGGAAGCAGGACTTCGCCTACCAGCAGGAGGTGGACGGCAACCCGTCCCAGCGCCACCACGTGCGGTTCTGGAAGTGCCCGGACGGCTGGCTGCTGCCCGGCGGGTTCAAGGTCGACTGGCTGGCGGCCGGCACCTACGACCGCAGCGTGGGCCTGTCGCTGTTCACCCTCCAGGTCACGCACAAGATCGACCAGGACACCGACATCGAGCGCGAGCACATCATCGAGACGGTGCGCGCCGCATCGCCCGGGGCGGGCCTGGACATCCTGCGGGACTTCTCCACCGGCTACCACTCCCGCAACGGCGGGGGAGACCTGATCCGCACCGATGGCGACCTGCCGGTGCTGGACGTGAGCGGGCTGCCCACCGAGGGGAGTGCCGACATCGTCCCGGCAACAGCCGATCCCCGGCGACGGCCCGTTTTTTTTCCAGATCGTCTTCGGCGTCGTCGCCACCGTGCTGCTGACCCTGGTCTACCTCGGCTTCGCCGCCGTGATCCTGCTGGCCGGCACGGAGCTGGACGTGTCCATCGACGGGAACGTGCAGGCCGGGTTCGCCGTGGTGGCCGGCGTGCTCCTGGTCGTCGGCCTGGCGAACATCGGGTTCGCCATCGCCACGCTGGCCGCGCACAACTGGGCCCGGCTCACCCTGTGTGCGCTGAGCCTGCTCAGCATCGTCTCCACCTACATCGAGCGGACGGCGACCAACCAGCACGGGCCGCTGCACGGCGAACTCCTGCCGCTGGGCACCAGCGTGCTGGTGCTGCTGGCGCTGTCCAGCGGCGCGGCGCGACGCTTCACCGAAGGCGGTCGGCGGGCGAGGAGGCAGCTGGCCCCGGGGGCTCCCGGGACCGGCGCGACCGGCGTATCGTGAGGCTGTTGCGGTGCAGCAACCGGGCAACGTCGCCCGACATCCGAGAGGAGCCACCTCATGCACCGCCGTCTCATCGCGCTCGTCGCGACCATCGCCTCCCTGACCCTCTGGCTCCCGGCTGCCCCGGCGCAGGCTGAGCCACGGTCCCTCCCTGCCCACGCCGTACCGACCGCCAACCACCTCGCCGTCGGCGACTCGATCGCCGCCGGCGTCGGCGTCGGCAAGGACCACGCCTACCCGGCCATCCTCGACCACCTGAGCCGTCGGCTCGACCTGGTGGACAACGTGGCCGTGAGCGGCGCCACTGTCGCGGACGTCGCGACCCAACTCGCCGCCGTGCCCGAGTCGGACCGTGCGGCCGTCACCCGGATCACCCTGACCGTCGGAGCGAATGACATCGGCTGGGGCACCGCGCTGTACCTCTGCGTCAACGCCCCCTCCGACTGCGCGGACACCGTTGTCGACCCGACCACGGGCGCCACGCTCGAGCAGGCGGTGACCGCGGCCATGGCCGGCCTCGCAGTGAGCCTGCCGGCGCTGCTCGTGCAGGCCCACCAGTGGTACCCGAACGCGACCATCTACGTGAGCAGCTACTACCGGCTGTTCGGGTCGAAGCACAAGGACTGCACGCTGGCGGACGGCTGGGTGGTCGACCTCGTCGACAAGGCCTGGCTGAACGCGATGGCCGACCAGCTCAACGCCACCGTCAAGGGTTCGGTCGTGACCGCCAACAACGCCGGTGAGGGACGGATAGCGAAGTACGCGAACGCGGCGACGCTGTTCCGTGGCCACGGCTTCTGCGACTCCGGTTCGCGGTGGTTGTTCGGCCCGGTCGAGGTGGCCCTCGGCGTGGATCCCGGCGCGATCGCGCACCCCAACTACCGCGGCCAGGCGGCCTACGCCCTCGCCTTCCTCAAGGCCCGCATCGCCTGAGGGGTATCCCGCGTGCGGCCGGCCCTGGCGGGGGCCGGCCGCACGTCCGTCGGAGACCCTGCCGTTGCCGTGTTGATCGATAAAGTGTATCGTTGACTTTATCGATCAACACGGAGGTGCGGGATGGGCGGTGACACGGGAACCGCGGTGACGATGAAGACCCTGGCCGAGCGCCTGGGCGTCTCCGTCACGACGATCTCGAACGCCTACAGCAAGCCCGACCGGCTCTCGACCGAACTGCGCGAACAGATCCTGGCCGAGGCGAAGCTGGCGGGCTACTGCGGCCCCAACGCCGCCGGCCGGGCGCTGCGCTCCGGCAGGAACGACGTGTGTGGCTTCCTCTTCGGCGGCGAGCTGGCCGAGGCCTTCGCCGACCCCTACACGGTCGCCTTCCTCGCCGGGCTCAGCGAGAGCGTGGAGCGGTTCGGGGCCTCGGTGCTGCTGCTCCGGGCCCCGCACGAGGGCGAGGAGACCGAGGCGCAACTGTTGCAGCGGGCGGCGATCGATGCGATCGTGACCTGCTCGCCGACCTCCGACCATCCGGGCATGCAGGCGGTCGCGGCCCGGGGCGTCCGGGTGGTCGGGGCGCAGAACTCCGACTCCGGCGACTGGGTCACGATCAACGACACCAAGGCCGGCCGGCTGGTCGGCAAGCACCTGGACCGGCTCGGCCACCGGCGCATCGCCGTGATCGTCCCCGGTCACGTGCCCGAGGGCGAGGTGGTGGAGCTCCCCGCCGACGGCAGCACGTGCAGCCGGTTCGCGGCCGAACGCATCCGGGGGCTGCGGGAGAAGCTGCCCGATGCCACGATCACCGTCGTGAGCGCCGGCTGGAAGCCGAAGCAGGCCGGACGGCTCGCCGCCGCCCACGTCCTCGACGCCCAGGACCGGCCGACCGCCGTCGTCGCGATGAGCGACGCCCTCGCCCTCGGGGTCTGGGACGCGGCGCGCGAGCGCGGGCTCACTCCCGGCCGCGACCTCTCGATCGTCGGCTTCGACGACATCCCGGACGCCGGCTTCGTCGGTCTCACCACCGTGCGCCAGCCGATCACCGACAAGGGCCGCCTCGCCGGGCGGCTCGCCATGGACCCCGACTACCCCCAGCGGCAGATCACCCTGCCGATCCAGCTGGTCGTCCGGTCGAGCACCGGACCGGCCCCGAAGAACTGAACCGAAGCAGAGCAAGGAAAAAAGTAGCAATGACCATCCCGTTGATGAACCAGATTCAGTCCGCCGAGTACGGCCTCGCCCCGGTCGACCGCACGGCCGACCCCCGGTTCGTGCCCGCGGCCCGCTTCTCGCTGCGCACCTCGGGCGCCCGGCTGATCCGCTCCGGCGCCAACCAGAGCCTCCGGATCGCCGACCGGCTCGACGGGCACTACCAGCCCGCCTGAACCGAGAGCCGCACTTCCCGACCGAGGGCCACCGTTCGCGTCGAGGGCCCC
>JAGQUI010000272.1 GCA_020438595.1 Propionibacteriaceae bacterium
GGTCCGGCGGTCTGGACGAAGATGACCAGGATCAGCACCAGGCCCTGGAAGGTGTCCTGGATGTCGGCGCTCAGCGCGGGGATGCTGACGATGATGAAGTCGATCGCCGAGTAGGACAGTGCGCCGAACAGCACTCCCGCCATGTTGCCGCGGCCACCGGCCATGGCGATGCCGCCGAGGACGACCGCGGCGATCGCGTACATCTCGTAGGAGCGTCCCGAGGAGGCGGGCGTGATGTTGCCCACCTTGCAGGCCTGGATGATGCTGGCGACCCCGACGAGGATGCCGGTCACCATGAACACCGACGCCTTGATCCGCTCCACGTTCACGCCGGCGAGCCGAGCGGCCTTCTCGTTGGAGCCCACCGCGTAGACGGCCTTGCCGTACTTGGTGTTGCCCGCGATCACCACGAACAGGGCCACGCAGAACAGGAACAACATCGAGACGTAGGGAATCGAGAAGCCGGCGATCCGCAGCGAGCCGGTGCCGAAGCCCATCCGCAGGAACTCGTACGCCGGCGAGCCGGACTCCATCGCGAACTGGCTGGACGACGAGCCGCTGATCTCCGGCGGGACCTCGCGCACCGCCCACAGGGCCAGCGAGCGGTAGATCAGCATCGTGCCCAGGGTGACGATGAACGGCGGGATCTTCGCGTAGGCGGCCAGCACGCCGTTCACGGCGCCGAGCACCAGGCCCGAGCCGAGCGCGGCCAGGATCGTGAACAGGATGTTCTGGGTCATGTTGAACACGACGATCGTCACGCCGGAGCAGAGCACCAGCGCCGAGCCGATCGACAGGTCGATCTGGCCGGTGATGATCACCAGCGCCATGCCGATCGCGATCGTGCCCACGATCACCGTGTTCTGGCTGGACAGGATCGAGGAGATGTGGCCGGAGGTGAAGGTCTTGCCGTTCATCTGGATGGTCACCGCGTAGACGACCAGGATCACGATGAACACGAAGATGTAGCTGTGCTCGCGCCACAGCGACGAGACGGCCCGCCACACCTTGTTGCCGGTCTTCGCTTCCACCTCAGTCACCCTTCGCTGCGTTCATGGCGTTGGTCGAGTAGAGCATCACGTCGCGCTCGTTGATCTGGTCGTGGTCGAGCACGGCCACCACGTCGCCGGCGTAGAGCACGATGCAGCGGTCGGAGACCTTCTGGATCTCGGGGATCTCCAGGGTGTTGATCACCACGGTCTTGCCGGCGGTGGCGAGTTCGAGGATCAGCCCGTAGATCTCCTCCTTGGCGCCGACGTCCACACCCTGGGTGGGGTTGTCGAGCAGGAGGATGTCGGCGTCGGTGTTCAGCCAGCGGGCGAGGAACACCTTCTGCTGGTTGCCGCCGGACAGGCTGGTGATCGCGGCCCCCGGGCCCTGCGTCCGGATGTTCAGCGCGTCGCGCAGGTTCTCGTACTGGGCGATCTCGCGGCCGGTGTGGATCCACTGGTGCCGGGCGGACAGGCTGTGCTCGGCCAGGTACAGGTTCTCCAGCACGGAGACGTCAGGCACGACCGAGTTCTCCTTGCGGTTGGTGGGCAGCATCCCGATGCCGCGGCGCATCGCCGCGTGGATGGAGCCGGACGCCGGCTTGCCGTGCGCACGGATCTCCCCGTCCAGCAGCGGCACGGCCCCGAACATGGCCTGCATCAGCTCGCTGGCGCCCGAGCCGGCCAGGCCGGTGAGCGCGACCACCTCGCCGCGGCGCAGGGTCAGGCTGACGTCCCGGAAGGACGTGGACGTGACCCGCTCGAGTTCCAGCACCACCGGGCCGAGTTCGCGGGCGCGGTACACGTCCTCGTCGGCGTACTGCTCCCCCACCATGTCGCAGGTGATGGAGAACGGGGTGGCGTCCGCGACGGCGCCGTTGTTGATCAGCTCGCCGTTGCGCAGCACCGTGTAGGTGTCGGCGATCCGGAACACCTCGGGCATCTTGTGGGAGACGAAGATGAACGAGCGGCCCTCGGACTTCAGCTGCCGCAGGATCGAGAACAGGTGCTCGATCTCGTCGTTGCCGAGGGCGGTGGTGGGTTCGTCGAGGATCATCAGCTTCGCCTCGGCGTGCAGCGCGCGGCAGATCTCCAGCAGCTGCTTCTGGCTGGTCTTCAGCTCGCCCACCTTGCGGGTGGGGTCCATGTCGACGCCGAGCCGCTCGAAGAGCTTGTGGGTCTCGGCAATCATCTCCTTGCGCCTGAGCACGCCGAAGGGGTGGGTCAGCTCATGGTTGAAGAAGATGTTCTCGCTCACGGTCAGGTCGTTGACGACGTTGAGCTCCTGGTGCACGAAGGCCACACCCGCCTTCTCCATCTGGCCGATGGACGGGTGCGGGTAGTGCGTCCCGTCGAAGTGGATGTGCCCCTCGTCCTTGTGCAGCACGCCGGCCAGGATGTTCAGCAGGGTGGACTTGCCGGCACCGTTCTCCCCGAGCAGGGCGTGGATCTCGCCGTGCTCCACGCTGAAGTCGACGCGCTTCAGCACCCGGTTGCCGTCGAACGACTTCGAGATCCCGGTCATCTCCAGGATGCTCATCGGCGTCCACCCCCTCCCTCGATGACGGCCCTGTCGCCGGGCACGCGCCGCGCGCGCACCCAGCGACAGGGCTCGGTTCCGTCAGCTGTCAGTAAAGCGGATCAGTGACCCGTGAACCCCTCGAACTGGCTGACATTGGTCTTGTCCACGATGAACGTCGGCTCGTACTCGCCGTCGCCGGGCTGGTAGGGCCAGTCGGTTCCGTCGAGGTACTGCAGCATGTAGTCGATCGCGGTCGTCATCATCTTCGGCGAGAAGTACATGCTCATCAGGCCGTCGAAGTACTGGTCGGCGATCGGCGACTGCGCGGCGTTGCCGGCCATCACGTCGTACAGCTCCTGCATGCCACCGATGGCGGAGATGTAGACGTTCATGTCCTCCAGGTCCTTCTTGGCGGAGTCGTCGAGCGTGTTGCCCTCGAGCAGGTTCATGAACCCGAACGTCATCTCGTCGTCCATGGAGAACACGTACAGGTTGCCGCCGTTGGCCTTGGCGTCCTTGATGATGTCGGGCAGCGTCTGCTCCAGGTACTGGTAGGCCGCGTCGGCGCTCCAGTCGCAGACCACCTTGTACTGCGACGTCAGCGCGCTGACCTCGTCCGCGGTCCAGGCCTGGGTGGTCTTGGAGGTCTCACCGGTCTGCTTGTCGGTGTACTCCTTCTCGCCCTGCAGGAACTGTTCGAAGCCCTCCTGGCGGCGGGAGCTGACGGTGCCGTTGTCGCCGATCAGGGTGACCAGGGTGTCGCCGGGCTTCATGCCGTTCTTCTGCAGCCAGTAGCCGATGCCCGCACCGACGGCCCAGTTGTCACCGGAGAAGTTCAGGATGGCGGACTTGTCCGGGCCCTCGATGATCCGGTCGAAGGAGATGAACGGGATGTTGGCGCCGATCAGCGCCTCCTGCCCGGACTTCGCCGAGTCGTCGAGCGCGAAGAACACCACGCCGGCGGCGTCGCCGTTGGCGATGATGTTCTGGACGAGGTCGTTCTGGGCCTCGCCATCGGAGGAGGCCTGGTACTCGGCCTTGTAGGTGCCCTCCTCGTTGATCTCGGCGACCTTCTGCTCGGCGTAGGTGCCGGCTTGGGCCGTCCAGCCGTGGTCGGGGGTCGGGCCGAGCACGTAGATGGTCTTGCCTGCCGCCGCACCCGTCTCACCGGGGGTGGACGACGTGCTGCAGGCTCCCAGCGTGATGACCAGCGCAGCGCCCAACAGCGCCGCGATCGTCTTTCTCATCAGTTTTCCTTTCTGCTGTGCCGCGGGTGCTGCGGTGCACCGTCGCGTGCTGTTCGGTGTGTTCGCGACCCACGCCCTGCACGTGGATCGGGGGTGTTGGTCGGTGTGGGACTGGCCCGCGTCCGGCGCAGCGGGAGACCGACCGGACGGGTGGTCGTGGATAGGCGTCTCACGAGGCCACCGCCGTCCACTGCCGGTTCGCGGCCGAGGCCAGGACGGCGTCCACCAGCCGTAGCGACCGGGCGCCGTCGGCGAAGGTCGGCAGGCCGTCGGGACGCCCGCCGCGGATCGCGGCGTACACGTCGGCCACGAAGTTCTCGAAGCAGGCCTCCCAGCCCTGCACGTGGCCCGCCGGGGTGAGGGTGACCCGTCGCGCGTCCGGGGACTCGTGTCCCGGGTCGCGGGCGAGGATCCGGGATTCGCTCGCCCCGCCGAGCCAGACGGTCTCGGGGTTCTCCTGGTCGAACACGGCGGACTGCACGG
>JAGQUI010000273.1 GCA_020438595.1 Propionibacteriaceae bacterium
GACGACTGCCGCCGCCACGGCAAACCTGCTCGTGAACCTCCCGAGCGACAAGGGGCTGGCCCTGCGTGGCCTCGACTCCAGCCCCCTGCCCACTTCCCTGCTGAAGGCAGCGGAGAACCTCCTGCAGCACGTCGCCGCCGGAGACCAACACCAGAAGGGACAACACGCATGAACACCCTCACCTCCCGCGTGGCCGCACTGCCGTCGGTCTGCCCGGTGGCGCCCCCCGGGGCACAGGCCTACGCGAACACCCTGACCGGCTACGTCCTGTGGGGCGTCCTGGCGCTCATGGTCGTCGGCGTCGTCGTCTCGATCGGTGCCGTCGTCGGCGGCCGGGTCTTCTCCATGCCGCACGCCAGCAAGGCCGGCGTGGTGGGCGTGGCGGTCGTCTTCGTGGCAGCCGTTGCCTACATGGTCGTCCCCGGCATGCTGTCCGGCATCACCGGCAGCGGCTGCGTCGGATGAGCACGGCAGCCGCCACCGCCGACCAGTGGGGTCGCCGACGTCTCGTGCGCACCCTGGTCGTGGTTGCGATGGCGGCTCTGCTGCTGCTCGGTGGCCTGGTCTATGCGGTGTACAGCGCGGTCGCCTCCACCCGGACCACGACCGCCGCACCTGCGGCTGCGGCTCAAGCCGCCGCGCAGCTCCCTCCCGGCCCGGCGAGGCGCGACGCCATCGCGGCCGCGGCGATGCTGGCCGTCCCGCCCGAGGCCAGCCGCTCGGGTACCCCATCGGCTCGTCAAAGCCTCACGCTCACCCTGCCGCCAGCGGGAAAGGTTGGCCCCGCAGATGTGCCCACCGGCTTCCCCAAGACCCCAGAGGGAGCGATCGGACAGCTGGCAGCGATCGAGACCACCGTCTTGCAGGGCATGTCGATCGATCGCGCGCACCAGGTGCACGCCGCCTGGTCGACCACGAACGCCGTCCCCGTGGAAGCGTGGGAACTAACGGGCAATATTCAGGCATTCCTGTCCAGCGGCGCCGGCCAGTACGCAGACAGCCTCCACGCCGCCGTGGTCGCCACCCCGGTCGCGGCCCAAGTCAAAGGCGTCGACGGCACCGATTGGGTGCTGGCCTGCGTCCTGCTCGACGTCAAGGCCCAGATCTCCACCCAAGCCCGCATCGCCTACGGCCACTGCGAACGCATGCAGTGGACCGACCAGGACGGGGGCCGGTGGGTCATCGGCGACGGACCGGCACCCGCACGTGCCCCCTCCACCTGGCCCGGAACCGACCTGGCCAACGACGCCGGTTGGAGGACCCTGACCAGCCCAGCCGACCAGTAGACCCAGGAGAGACCCAATGAACTGGTGGGACTACGTCAACCCCTTCACCTACCTCGGCAACGCTGCCGGGAAGATCGTCGCCGACGGCTGGACTGCGGCCATGCTCGGAATCTGGAACGCCGGACTGTGGCTGCTCAAACTCATTCTTGGCATCGAGGACGACTTCCTCGTCCCCGATCTGTCCGAGAACGGGCCCATGCGAGGCATCTACCCCTACACGTTCTGGATCGCCGGCTCACTGATCCTGATCCTGCTGATGATCCAGCTCGGCATCGCCGCCTTCCGCCGCGACGGTCAGTCCCTTGCTCGAGTCCTGATCGGCACCGCCCAGTTCGTCATGGTGTGGGTCGCCGGCGTCGTCTACGCCGTGGCCGTCGTCGCGGCCGCCGGCGGCTTGACCCGGGCCCTGATGGAGTCCCTCCTGCACGTCGACGCGATGGCCGCTTGGCAACCCTGGACCGGGTTCTCCACCGCCGACATCACCGACGGCACCATCGCGACCGTCCTGGGAGTGATGGGCTTCTTCCTCATCTTCGCCGCCTTCGGCCACCTCCTGGTCATGCTCACCCGCGCCGGCGCCTTGCTCGTGCTCGCCGCGACCAACCCGATCGCCGCCGCAGGTCTGGTCTGGGAAGGCGGCCGCTCCTGGTTCTGGAAGGCCTTCCGCTGGTTCCACGCCGCAGCCTTCACCCCGGTGATCATGATGCTGATGCTCGGCCTCGGCGTACAGGTCACCTCGCACGTCGCGCTCAGCGCCACCGACACCCTCCAGAAGGCCATCGGAACTGCCGTACCCGGGGTCATGCTCATCCTCGTCGGCTGCTTCGCCCCCCTGGCGCTGTTCAAGCTGCTCGCCTTCGTCGACCCCGGCACCTCATCCGGGGCCGCGATGCGCGCCGGCCTGGCCGCTCAGGGCGGACTGCAAGGCCTACTGCGCGGCGGCGGCGCCGACGAGTCCTCCAACGCAGCCTCGAGCAGCGAACCCAATGGCCGCTCCGGCGGAGAAGCCTCCACCGAGGCCGCCACCAGCCAGCGGTTCGCCAACAGCGCGGGCGGGTTCATGGGAGCACTCGGGGTAGCCGGCCAAGTCGCCGCAACCGGACTCGGCATGGCCGTCGGCGCCGGCACACGCGCCGCCACCCTCGGTGCCGACCTGACCAACCAGATGGGGGTCGGCCACAACACCTACATTCCCGACTTCTCCTCCAGCCGCTCCCGAGGCCGCAACAACGCCGGCCCCAGCGATCAGGACAACCCAGAGATCAACGGCTCACTGCCCGACTCCGACGCGGCAACCCCGAGCGCAGCCCCACCAACGCCGCCCATGCCTCAAGCCCCCGCAGCGCCCGCTGCTGGAGGCGCCGGAGGGGCGGGTCCCAGCGCTGGCGCGGCCGGTGCCGGCGGTGCGGGCGGAGCCGGCGCTGCCGCCGGGGGAGGCGCAGCCGCGTCCGTCCCCATCGTCCCCGTCTAACGCGAAGGAACAGTCATGACACAGGTCTACAACCAGTACTCAAAGGCACGGATCGGGTGGTTCCCTTTCGGCCTCACCGGCTGGCAGGGCGCGATCGTCGCGGTCTCCACTCTCCCGGTGTTCTGGTCCCTGAAGGAACAAGCGTGGGCATCGGCCGGCATGTTCGCCCTCATCTGCGCCGCCGTCTCTTTGGTCACCGTGGTCCCGGTCCGCGGGCGGTCCGCGATCGGCTGGATCATCGCCTCCACCAAGTTCGCCTCCGGAGGACTGGCGAACTGGACCACCTTCCGGTCCCGCGCCTCCTGCGGTGCAGCCGAGGACCTGGCCGACGTCGACCTGCCCGGATCCCTTGCCGGGATCGAGATCCACGAGGGTCCGCCGACCGGACTGACTGGCGCACGGGTGGCCATCATCCAGAACCACGCGACCCGCACCTGGGCCGCCACCGCAGCGATCGTGCACCCCGGCACCGGGATGAGAGACGCCGACGAACGCAGCCGGTTCGGCCGCGGCTTGGCTGACCTGCTCGACCAGGTCAGCCGTACCGAGCTCGTCGACGAGGTCCTCTTCCTGGTCCGAACCGTCCCCGAGGACGGAGCCGAACGCGACCAGTGGATCCGCCGCCACCGCCGACTCGACGGGCCGGCACAGGTCAAGGTCATCAACGACGAGCTTCAGCAGGTCCTCACCGGCGCGTCGGTGCGCACCGAAGCATTCGTCATGATCGTGGTTCCCGAGTCCAGGCTGGGGAAGGCCTCCCGAGAAGCCGGGCGAGGAGTCGAGGCTCGAGCGCAGATCCTCTACTCCCAGATGGCCGAGGTGGAAGCCCAACTCAAAGGCGGCATGGGCTGCACCAGCGTCTCTTGGCTGACCAGCCCGGAACTGGCCATCGCCTGCCGGACCGGGTTCGCCCCAGGGGACCGGGCCGGGATCATCGACGCACTCAACGCCCAAGCGGCCAACCCTGACGTGAACACCGAGATCCCGTGGGCGATGGCCGGCCCTTCGGGCGCTGACGCGGCGGCCCGGCACTACAGCCATGACGCGTGGAACTCGATCAGCGCCACGATCAAGCTGCCGGTCAAGGGTGCGGTGCTTGGCGCGCTGGCCCCGATCCTGGCGCCCACCGGAACCGGGGAGCGGCGCAGCTTCCTGGTCGCGTTCCCGATCCTCTCGCAGAGCAAGGCCAGCCGGCAGTCCGCCTCGAGTGAATGGACCTCCGAAATGGGTCAGGCGCTGCGGGAGAAGGCCAAGATGAAGCAGAGCACCAAGGCCAGGGACGAGGCCGACCAGGTCCGAAGCCTGGAGGCGAAGCTGGCGCGCGGCTCCGCCCTGACCCGCCCCTACGCCGTGTGCACGGTCACCGCGCCCAAGACGGTCCGGATCGCCGAATACGGCCGCCGCCTGGACGCCTCCATCCGCAGGGCCGGGTTCGCGCCACTGCGGCTCGATCTCGCCCAGGATGCCGCCTTCGCGG
>JAGQUI010000274.1 GCA_020438595.1 Propionibacteriaceae bacterium
TCGACGACCGCGCCTTCGCCACGATGGTGCCCGGCCTGGTGGCCATCTTCGACAAGCAGGGCTGGATGGTCCTGGTCTGGGGCATGGTGCTGCTGCCCCTGGGGGTCGCCGTGCAGGCGATCGGCCTGATCAGGGCCGGGCAGTGGCCGACCTGGCGGGCCGTTGTCCTGCTCGCCGGCTCGCTCCTGGTCGCCGCGCCCGACGGCATGGAGATCGTCAACCTGGCTGCGGCCCTGGCGCTCCTGGTCGCCCTCGCGCCCGAAGCAGTGCGGCTCGCCCGGGACACGTCGACGACCAGCCCCGGCGCGGCGGCGTCGCGCTGCCGCACCTGCCGCCACCGGCTCGCCGCGGCAGGAACCAGGCGGGCATCCTGATGCTGGTCGGCTGCTCTAGGCCATCGCGGCGAGCATCCCGGTGAAGTACGGGATGAGCCAGATCGTCCAGACGACGATGCTGAAGCGATGGAAGACGCGCTTCTCGTCGACGCGGTCGCGGACCATGGTGACGACGGCCCAGCCGAGGTGGAGTGCCATCAGGACGAGCGCAAGCAGCCCGGTCACCGCCATCACCTGGGCGAGAACGGGGCTCTGCTCCACCCCGGTGGGGCCGCCGCCCTCGGCGATCGCACCCATTACGGCGGTGCCGCTGATGTCCGCGGCCAGGCCGGCGGCAAAGGCGGCGACGTGCCACCAGCGGAGTTCGCCCGAGCGGCGCTCGGCCCAGACCCCGAAGGTGTAGAGAACCAGCGCGAGACTGATCAGGGCAATCGCGAGGGCGAGCACGCCTCAGGCCTCCCGGGTGGAGGCGATGCGCTCGCGGAGGGGCTTGTTGATCGCCGCCAGCAGGCAGCCGATTCCGATGGTGAGCAGGATGTGGCCCAACCCGGCGATCCCGGCGATCGCGGGCCCCGCCTCCTGGCCGAAGACCTGGAGCAGCCCGTGCCAGGTGAGGGCTGCCGCGGTGATCACCAGACCGGCGTTGTAGGTCGTGAAGAACCACGAGAACGACCGGCTGCCGCTGATGCCCAGCGTGGCATCCAGGGCGAGCACGATCAGCATGACGATCAGGCCGAGGGTGAGCAGGTGGGTGTGCAGCACGGCCAGCTGGGTGTAGCCGGTGAAGTCACGGGCATGGGTGACTTCGCGGTAGGCCAGCCCGCCGGCCAGGCCGGCCGCAGCGTAGACGATGGCGGCCAGATAGAGCCGTCGCATGGGTACCTCCAGGTGATCTCGGGTCTTCGTCGATACTCCCTTCCCCCCGGGCCCCGGCCATCACGCCCCGGGGTGGTCTCCGGGGTCCGTTCGGCCGGGTGGCACCTCCACCTTTCGGCTGATGGCGGGAACGGGACGTCGGGCTAGAGTGCCCGGGTGGAGCTGGGTTCGGAGCGGGTGACTGCGCGTCTCCTGGTCGGCCTCGACCTGCTCGCCGCGCTGCTCCTGGTCGTTGCCCTCGCGTCCCCGTCCGGCGACACGTGGGCGGTCTGGGTGGCCGGCGCGCTGTTCGCGTCCGCCTGGATCACCGTCAGGCTCCGGGCGCGGGTACTCGGCGAACCGATGGACACCCGGGGCGGCTGGTGGCCGGGCGGCGCGGCGGCGTCCGTGCTGTTGGCGTCCTACTGCCTCGTGCTGCTCACCAGCGGATCGGGGATGTGGCTCGCCTTTCCGGTCATGCTGTTCCAGTTGCACCTGCTCGGGCCGCGTCACGGGGTGGTCGCGGTCACGCTGACGACGGTGGCCGCCGTGGTGCTCGGCGCCCTGCTGCGGGGTGAGGTCGGCATCGGCTTCGTGCTGGGTCCGGCGATCGGAGCCCTGGTCGCGGTTGCTGCCGTGGTGGCGCTGGAGTCCCTGGCACGGCTGGTGGCCGAGCGCCAACGCGCCCTGAACGAGTTGGCACGAGCCCAGCAGCAACTACTGGACGCCGAACGGGAACGCGCGCGGGCCGAGGAGCGGGCGAACCTCGCCCGCGACATCCACGACACGCTCGCCCAGGACTTCTCCGCGATCGAACTGCACCTTCGCCGGATCGCGACGGTACTCGGCGCCGACAGCCCGGCCGCACCGGCGGTCGCCCTCGCACAGCAGGCGACGGCGGAAGGTCTCGCGCAGGCCCGGCGCTTCATCGCCGGCGAGCCGGGCCACCGACCCGACGCGTCCATCGTGGGGGCGATCCGTCACGTGGCCGACCGCGCGCAGGCCGACAGCGGCGGACGGACGGCGATCGAGATCCGGTCCCTCGGCACCGAACCCGAGCTCTCGGCGGCCCTCTCGACCGAGATCCTGCGGATGACCCAGTCGGCCCTCTCCAACGTCGTGCGGCACGCCGCCGCGGCGCAGGCCGCCGTCGTCCTGACCTGGGAGCCCGGGCGTGTGTTGCTCGACATCACCGACGACGGCCGCGGCTTCGACCCGGATCAGCAGGACTCCCTCGGTGCCTTCGGCCTGTCGGCGCTCCGCGCCCGCGTCCGCGACCTCGGCGGCACCATCGGAGTCGAGTCCGAGCCCGGCGAGGGAACCGCCATCGCGATCAGCCTCCCGCTGGGGCCGGAGGCCGCATGATCCGGATCGCGATCGCCGACGACCACCCCATTGTGCGCAGTGGCCTGGTCAGCCTGTTGGGGAGTGTCGACGACGTCGCCGTGGTGGCCGAACACGGAAGCGCCGAGGCGCTCCTGGCCTGGCTGGCCGACAACGAGTGCGACCTCGTGCTGCTCGACCTGCAGTTCGGAGAGGGGCGACTCAACGGGGCCGAGGCCACCCGGCGGATCTCCGCCTCGGGCGGCCCCGCGGTGCTCATCCTCACCACGTACGCCACCGACGCCGACATTCTCGACGCTCTCGACGCGGGCGCCTGTGGCTACCTGCTCAAGGACACGCCCAGCGCGGAACTGGAAAGGGCCGTCCAGGCCGCCGCGGCCGGAGAGCCCGCGCTGTCGCCGATCGTTCAGCAGCGCCTGCTGCGGCGCATCCTCGACCCCGCCACGGCCCCCACCCAGCGCGAGCTGGACGTCCTTCGGCTGGCGGCGGCCGGAAGGTCCAACAGCCAGATCGCCGACGAGCTGTACATCACCATCGCCACCGTCAAGACCCACCTCGCCCACACCTACGCCAAGCTGGGGGTGACTTCGCGCACCGCAGCGATCGCAGCCGCCAGACAGCGGGGCCTCATCGTCTGAGCGGGCGGGCCGCGTGGATCCTGCCGATCGGGAAGATCACCCGCGGCGGGTGAGGCCCGAAGCGCACACACGCAGCACAGTGGGGCTGAGTCAATGGCGACGACGAGTGGTCGGCGTGAACCCGCGTCGTCCGCCCCTGTGCCCACACCGCTAAGGAAGGAAGACCGTGGCAACCCTGACCGCCTGGAAGTTCGACGAGCCCGAGGCCGCGGCCGCGGTCCGCGACAAGTTGGTCTCCGCCCAGAAGCAGCAGTTGATCGAGATCCACGACGCCGTTGTCGTGACCTGGCCGGCCGACGCGAAGAAGCCGAAGACGAAGCAGGCGTTCTCGCCCGCCGCGGCCGGTGCCGCCGGAGGCGCGTTCTGGGGCCTGCTGTTCGGGCTGATCTTCTTCGTGCCGTTCTTCGGTGCCGCGTTCGGCGCGGCGATGGGTGCGGCGATGGGGTCGATGAGCGACTTCGGGATCAACGACGACTTCATCAAGTCGGTGCGGGAGAAGGTCACGCCGGGCACCTCGGCGCTGTTCCTGCTCACCAGCGGCGCCGTCGAGGACCGGATCAAGGAGCAGCTCGGCGGGGTCGGCGGCGAGCTGATCTCGACCAACCTGAGCGTCGAGGACGAGGCCAAGCTCCGGGAGATGTTCGCCGAGTGACCCGGCTGCGGGCCCGTCCCGTGGCACCAGAGAGACGAAGGAGAGACGAGAGATGACGGACGAAGTCACCGCTACCGGGAACGATGTCGAGGAAGAGGTGATGGCCGGTGTCGTGACCGACGGTGCGTACGCCCTGATCATCGCCGACTTCAACGACACGGACAGCGCCTGGGCTGCCTACGAGCAACTGAAGGCCGCCCAGGACGGGGTGAGCATGAAGCTCGAGGGTGCGCTGGTCGTCAAGCGCGGCGAGGACGGCAAGGTCGAGGTGCAGAAGGCGCCCAACCACAGCACGAAGAGGGGCATGACCTGGGGCATCGTCGGCGGCGCGGTGATCGGTCTGATCTTCCCGCCCTCGATCCTGGGCACCGCTGCGGAGGCCGGGGCGATAGGGGCCGCGGG
>JAGQUI010000275.1 GCA_020438595.1 Propionibacteriaceae bacterium
CGACCCGCACCGTCCGTTCGTCGACGACGTGACCTTCGCCTGCCCGAGTTGCCAGCAGACCGCGCAGCGCGTGCCGGAAGTGATCGACGCCTGGTTCGACAGCGGCTCGATGCCGTTCGCCCAGTGGGGCTACCCGTGGGCCGACGGGTCGGCCGACGAGTTCGGCACCGCGTACCCGGCCGACTTCATCTGCGAGGCGATCGACCAGACCCGCGGCTGGTTCTACTCGCTGATGGCGGTCGGCACGCTCGTGTTCGACCGGTCGAGCTACAAGAACGTGCTCTGCCTGGGCCACATCCTGGCCGAGGACGGGCGCAAGATGAGCAAGCACCTGGGCAACATCCTGGAGCCGATCCCGCTGATGGACACCCACGGCGCCGACGCGGTGCGCTGGTTCATGGCCGCCGGCGGTTCGCCCTGGGCGTCCCGGCGGGTGGGCCACCAGACCATCCAGGAGACCGTCCGCAAGGTGCTGATGACCTACCTGAACACGGTCGCCTTCCAGAGCCTGTACGCGCGGGCGAACGGCTGGTCGCCGGCCCTTCGTGACGCAGCGTCGGCTGGCGCCGCCGCTGCTCCTCAGGGAGCGGGCGAGGAAACGGTCCCTGAGGAGTTCACGGGTGAGGAACGAACCCGGGAGCGTCACGAAGGGCCGTCCCACGTGCTCGACCGCTGGCTGGTCAGCGCCCGCAACGACCTCGTCCGGCAGGTCACCGAGGCGCTGGAGGACTTCGACACCCAGCGCGCCGGGGCCCTGCTGGCCAGCTTCGTCGACGACCTGTCCAACTGGTACGTGCGCCGCTCCCGGCGCCGGTTCTGGGACGGGGACGCCGGCGCCCTGCAGACCCTGCACGACACCATCCACGTCGTGAACCGGCTGATGGCGCCGCTGGTGCCGTTCCTCACCGAGCGGGTCTGGCAGGACCTCGTGGTCGCCACCGACCCGGACGCGCCGGCGTCGGTGCACCTGGCCGACTGGCCCCTCGCAGATGTCGCCGCGATCGACGAGCGGCTCGACGAAGCCATGCAGCTGACCCGCCGGATCGTGGAACTGGGCCGCTCGGCGCGCTCCGAGGCGAAGGTGAAGACCCGGCAGCCGCTGGGCCGGGCCCTGATCCCGTCCAGCGCGTTCGGGCTGCTGGACGAGGAACTCCGTGCCGAGGTGATGGCCGAGCTGAACGTGGAGCGGGTGGAGTCGTTCGCGTCCGCCGGCGACCTGGTCGACTACTCGGCCAAGGGCAACTTCCGGGCCCTCGGCAAGCGGTTCGGCAAGCAGACGCCGCTGGTCGCGGGCGCGATCGCGTCCGCGGACGCCGCGGTGCTCGCCGCCGACCTGGCCACGCATGGCAGGGCGTACGTCCTGGTCACCGACCTCGGCGAGGTGGAGGTGAGCCCGGAGGAGGTGATCGTCTCCGAGCGGCCGCGCGAGGGCTGGTCGGTGGTGAACGAACAGGGCGAGACCGTCGCGCTCGACCTGGAGCTCACCCCCGAGCTGGTCCGGGCCGGCGTCGCCCGCGAGTTCATCCGGGCGGTGCAGGAGGCGCGCAAGACCTCCGGCTTCGAGGTGTCCGACCGGATCCGGCTCGCCTGGGCCGCGTCGGACGCGGACACCGCGGCGGCCCTGCGCGCCCACACGGCCCTGATCGGGGACGAGGTGCTGGCGGTCGAGGTGGGCGAGGCGGAGCCCGACGAGGGCTGGTTCGCCGACGACGACCTCGGCTTCCGGTTCGCCGTCACGCGCGTCGGGCAGCCCTGATGCCCGGCGCGTCACGGCCGGCACCGGTCGTCTTCCTGCACTCCGCGGGCCTGACGCCCCAGATGTGGCAGTCGCAGGTGGAGGCGGTCGCCGCGTCCGGCGAGGAGCGCCAGGTGATCGCGCCGTGGCTGTCCGGACTGCGCCCGGGGCGTCCCGGCGAGCTGTCGCTGAGCCTCGCCGCCGCCGAGGTGACCAGCACCCTCGACCGCTACGGCATGGAGCGGGCGTGGCTGGTCGGCCACCAGCTCGGCGCGATGGTCGCGTTGCAGGTCG
This sequence comes from Propionibacteriaceae bacterium, assembly GCA_020438595.1. Next base: position 2,030 of record JAGQUI010000275.1, read on the forward strand.
CCGCGTCCACCCCGGAACGGGTCGCGGGACTGGTGCTCTCCGGGGCCTTCGCCACCCCGGGCAAGCTCGCGCTGCGGCTGCAGAAGTCGCTGATCCGGGTGCTTCCGAACAAGGCGCTCGCCGACAGCGGGGCCACCAGGGACGACCTGGTCCGGGCCCTCGAGCTGATGGCCACGGCCGACTTCGGCAGCCGGCTGAAGCAGCTCACCGTCCCCGTGCTGGTGGTCGCGGGCGCCGCCGACCCCGGCCTGCCCGCGGCCCGGCAACTGGTCGCCCAACTTCCGGACGCCCGGCTCGAGGAGATCGCGGGCGCCGCCGCCAACCCCAGCCTCGAGGCCCCCGGGGAGTACAACCGGCTGCTGGTCGGCTTCCTGGCCTGATCCCAGCCGGACGGCCGCTGCGCGGGGGCGTGGCATCACGGGCTTAGGGTGTGCCCGTGCCCGATCGTCCCGACGCCCCCGCGCTCGACTCGCGGGGCCTGGCGTTCGCGTTCGCCGCCTACTTCCTGTGGGGCGCCTTCCCGCTCTATTTCGAGGCCCTCTCGGCGGCCGGGGCGTTCGAGATCATCGGCCACCGGGTGTTCTGGACGTTCGTGTTCTGCCTGGTCGGCGTGCTGGTCTGGCGGGAGTGGGCGCACCTGCGTCAGGTCCTGGCCAACCCCAGGCTGTTCTGGGGGCTGACCGGCGCGGGCGTCCTGGTCACGCTGAACTGGTCGATCTACGTGTGGGGCGTGCTCAACGACCACATCGTCGACGCGGCGCTCGGCTACTTCATCAACCCGCTGGTCACCGTCACGCTCGCGGTGGTGGTGCTGCACGAGCGGCTGCGCACCGCGCAGCAGGTGGCCATCGGGATCGGTGCGGTGGCGGTCGTGGTGATCGCGGTGGGCTACGGGCAGATCCCGTGGGTGGCGCTGTCGCTGGCCGCGACCTTCGGCCTGTACGGCCTGGTCAAGAAGCAGGTGGGCGGACGGGTGTCGCCGCTGGTCGGGCTGACCGTGGAGACCGCGCTGCTCGCCCCGGTGGCGCTGGCGTTCCTGGTCTGGCTGCAGGCGTCCGGGGCGAGCAACTACCTGGCCCACGGGCCCGGGCTCACCATCGGGCTCAGCCTCGCCGGCGTGGTCACGGCGATCCCGTTGCTGCTGTTCGCCGCCGCGTCCGCCCGGATCCCGCTGAGCATGATGGGGTTGATCCAGTACCTCACCCCGGTGATCCAGTTCTCGATCGGCGTCTGGGTGAACCACGAGGCCATGCCCACGTCCCGCTGGATCGGGTTCGGCCTGGTCTGGGTCGCCCTGGTGGTGCTCACCGTGGACAGCCTGCGCAACGCCCGCCGTCCGGTCGAACTGGTCGGGGACCCTGAGGTGATGAACTGAGGGTCGTCAGGCCTGGCCGGTCTGCGACCAACCCTCCGGCAGCGAGATGTTGAACATCCACTCGACGCCGAACCTGTCCTTCACGTCGCCGTACATGTCGCCCCAGACCTGCTTCTCCAGCGGCATGCCGACCGATCCGTCCGCGGCGAGCCGGGCGTGCCAGCCCTGCAGCTTCTCGACCTCGTCGCCCATGAAGGCGAGGTAGACGCGCGTCCCGCCCCAGGTCTCCTCCGCCCCGGGCATGGCGTCGGACGCCATCAGGGTGAACTGGTCGGTGACGAGCTGGGAGTGCATCACCCCGTCCGCCGGCATGCCCTCCATGCCGAACTCGGCGAACGTGCTGATGGTCAGCTCACCGCCGAAGATGCCCTGGTAGTAGGTCATCGCCTCGCGGGCGACGCCGGGCGGGAAGTTGAGGTAGGGGACGAGGGACAGCGACATGGTGGGGCTCCTATGTTTACGTTGTTCACATTCGCTGCTCCCGAACGTACGCTGATGCCGTGGAGGCGGGGAATACGCGGAGTTACCACCACGGCGACCTGCGCGCGGCGCTCCTGGCCGCGGGGTACGAGCTGGCCCTGGCCGGCGGTGCGGACGCGGTGACCCTGCGCGAGACCACCCGGCGGGCCGGGGTGTCGCCAGCCGCGGCGTACCGCCACTTCGCCTCCCACGAGGACCTGCAGCTGGCCGTGGGGGCGGCGGCGATGGCCGACCTGGCCCGGTCGATCGAGGCACACCAGGCCGGTGCCGGCGACCCGGAGCCCGCCGCCCGGGCCCGGCAGCGGCTGATCGCGGTCGGGGACGGCTAC
>JAGQUI010000276.1 GCA_020438595.1 Propionibacteriaceae bacterium
GGAGACCACCGGGGCGTCCCGCTCGTAGTAGCGGTGCCGGTGCTCGGTGATCTCCGTGCTGAGCTCTGCGTGCCGGGCCCTCGCGGCGTCGTCGGTCATGGCGGAAATCTAGCGCCCCGCTCCGACACCCGCGGGGTGCGGGGACTGCCGGTTCCCGGGTGTCGGTGGCGTGCAGTTGACTGTCCGGATGGGACGCACCAGCTACTACACGGCGACCAGCCTCGACGGCTTCATCGCCACCGCCGACCACTCGCTCGACTGGCTGCTCTCGCGAAAGGCGGGCAGCGGCGGCCCGCTCGACTACGAGACGTTCATCGGCGGGGTGGGCGCCCTGTGCATGGGCGCGAACACCTACGCCTGGATGCACCGGCAGCTGCACGACCAGGCCGACCGGCCGGCCGAGCCCTGGCCGTACGCCCAGCCCTGCCGGGTGTTCACCCATCACGAACTGCCCGCGTGGCCGGAGGCCGACATCCGGTTCACCGCGGACCCCGTCGAGGTGGTGCACGCCGAACTGGTCGCGCTCGCCGGCGAGAAGGCAGTCTGGGTGGTCGGTGGCGGCGAGCTCGCCGGGCAGTTCCTCGACCGCGGGTTGCTCGACGAGGTCGTGGTGAACATCGCCCCGGTCACGCTCGGGTCCGGACAGCCCCTGCTGCCGCGGCGGGCCGACCTGCGCTGCGTGCAGACCGTGCCCAGCGGCGAGTTCGTCGCCGCCCGGTTCGAGGTGGTGCGCTGAACGGCCCCGCTCAACCCAGCTCGGTGGCGACCTGCTCGCGCACCCGGGCCAGCACCTCGAAGCCGCGGCTCACCTCGCCGGTGGTCCAGCCAGCGAGCCCGCAGGACGGGGTGAGCACCAGCCGGTCCGCCAACCCGCCGGAACCGCCGATCCGGTCGAGGGCGGTGAGCACGCGCCGGCGGACCGCGTCGACGCCGAGCGGGCGGGGCTCGCCGGTGGTCGGCAGGCAGCCCAGGTACAGGGTCGCGCCGGCGTCCGCGGCCCCGGCGAGCGCGTCCCAGTCGGGCGTACCGAGCTGGTCGAGATCCACCGAGACACCGTCGAAGCCCGCGGACGTCGCGTCCCCGCGCAGGAGGGCGGGCAGCGGCCAGCCGCCGTCCCAGCGGGCGCAGCTGTGCAGCACGGTGGGCACGGCCAGACCGCGCCGGGCCGGCTCGGCGGTGATCCAGGCCAGGCCGCGGCACAGTTCGGGCAGGTCGACCGCCCGGTGCCGGAAGAAGCCCCCCGGGGTCGGCACCGCGCCGGCGGCGACCGCCGGCAGCGAGGGCTCGTCCACCTGCAGCACCAGGTCGGCGCCGGGCAGCCGCCGGGCCAGGTCTGACAGCACCTCGCCGACGCCCTCGGCCACGGCCTGCGCGAGGTCGCGGCGCGCGCCGGTGTCGGCCAGCACACGTCCGGTGTGGGCGACGCCGACGGAGGCGGCCAGCGTCCACGGTCCGGTGACGGCCACCTTGAACGGCCCGGTGTAGCCGTCCGCGACCTCCTCCAGCTGGTCCAGGTCGTCGCGCCAGGTGGCCCGGGCCCTGCGCTGGTCGACGCCGGGCGCGTCGGAGAGCCGCCACTCCCCCGCACCCCACTCGGCCGACAGGCCGCCGGGCAGGCCCAGCCCCCGTCCGACCATCGCCGCCCACGGGCCGCGCGCCGGCAGTTCGGGCAGGTAGGGCAGGTCCGGCACCTTGTCGAAGGTCATCCGGGCCGCCGCGGCGAAGTCGGTGCCCGGCAGGGAACCCAGGCCGGAGAACGTGACCATCAGGCGGCCGTCGCGCGGATGGTGGCGCTCCCGACGACGCGGTCGCCGTCGTAATAGACCGCGGCCTGGCCGGGCGCGATGCCGAAGGCGGCGGCGTCCAGCTCGATCCGGACACCGCCGTCCGCGTCGGCCTCGATCACCGCTGGCATGGCCTCGCCGTGCGCGCGCACCTGTACCAGTCCGGGCCAGGCACCCGCGACCGGCCGTTCGGTCCAGGTCGGACGGATGCCCTCGATCACCCGGACCGCCAGCGACTCCTTCGGCCCAACCGTCACCGTGTTCCCGACCGGGTCGACGCCGAGCACGTAGCGCGGCCGGCCGTCCCCCGCCGGCACCGAGAGGTGCAGCCCGTGCCGCTGGCCGACGGTGAACTGGTGGGTGCCGGAGTGCGCACCGAGCACCTCGCCGCGCTCGTCCACGATGTCGCCGGGACGCCGGCCCAGGCGGGAGTGCAGGAAGCCCGCGGTGTCACCGGTCGGGATGAAGCAGATGTCGTGGCTGTCGGGCTTGCGGGCCAGCGTGAGCCCGCGGGCGGCCGCCTCGGCGCGCACCTCCGCCTTCGCGGTGTCGGCCCCGAGCGGGAACAACGAGTGCCGCAACTGGTCGGCGTCCAGCACCCCGAGCACGTAGGACTGGTCCTTGGCCGGCTCGGCCGAGCGGTGCAGCGAGACCGTGCCGTCCGACGACTCGAGCCGCGCGTAGTGGCCGGTGGCGACGGCGTCGAAGCCGAGTGCCCGGCCGCGCTCCAGCACGGCGGCGAACTTGATCTTCTCGTTGCAGCGCAGGCACGGGTTCGGGGTGCGTCCGGACGCGTACTCGCTGACGAAGTCGGCCACGACGTCCTCGGCGAACCGCTCGGCGAAGTCCCACACGTAGAACGGGATCCCGAGCGCGTCCGCGGCCCGGCGGGCGTCGTGGGAGTCCTCCAGCGAACAGCAGCCGCGGGCGCCGCTGCGGTACGTCTCCGGGTTCTTCGACAGGGCCAGGTGCACCCCGACCACGTCGTGCCCGGCGTCCAGCAGGCGCGCGGCTGCGACGGCGGAGTCCACCCCGCCGGACATCGCGGCCAGTACGCGCATCTCGCCTCCTCGAACCCGTGAGATCCTACGCCGGACCGAGTTGGGGACGGTTCCCTACTCGGTCCACCCGGCGAAGTGGACCGAGTGAGGAACCGTCCCCGACCTGGTCCGCGTCAGGTGGCGGAGCGGGCCCGGGCGACGATGCCGGGCAGGACGCCGAGCAGGGCGTCGATCGCACCGGTGGTGGTGTCGGGACCGAACGAGAAGCGCAGGCTCGCCGAGGCGTCCGCCGTCGTCCGGCCCATCGCCAGCAGCACCTCGCTGGGCTGGTGGACGCCGGCGGTGCACGCCGACCCCGTGGACGCGTCGAAGCCCGCGGCGTCCAGCAGCAGCAGCACGTCGTCCGCACGCACGCCGGCGAAGGTGAGGTTGACGATCGCCGGACTGCAGGGCGCCTCCGTGTTCGCCCGCGTGTCGACCACCGTGGCGAGCGTCCCCTCGATCAGCCGGTCCCGAAGGCCGGCCAGGCGTTCGGCCTCGGCGGCGCGACGCCCGGCGGCCACCCGGCTCGCCGCGGCGAAGCCCGCCGCCAGCGCCACCGGCACCGTCCCCGAGCGCAACCGTGCCTCCTGGCCGCCGCCGAACCCGGCCGGTGCGACCGTGACGCCGCGGCGCACCACCAGCGCGCCGATCCCGACCGGCCCGCCGAGCTTGTGCGCGGAGACGCTGAGCAGGTCCAGCCCCGAGCCCTCGAGGTCGACCGGGATCTTGCCGAACGCCTGCACGGCGTCGGTGTGGAGCGGCACCCCCGCGGCGCGACATCGGGCACCGATCTCGGCCATCGGCTGCACCACGCCGGTCTCGTTGTTCACCCACATCACCGAGACCACCGCCGGCCCCTCGGCGAGCACCGCGTCGAGGGCGTCGAGGTCCACGAGGCCGCGGGCATCAACCGGGAGGATCGTCTCGCGACCGCCAAGACGGCAGACCGCGTGCGCGGCCGCGAGGGAGGCCTTGTGCTCGATGGCGGTGGTGACGACGTGCATCGGGCGACCGGCGGCCTTCGCGGCCAGCGCCGCGCCGATGATCGCGAGGTTGTTGGCCTCGGTGCCGCCGGAGGTGAGGACGACCTCGGCCGGCCGCGCACCCAGGTCCGCGGCGAGCGACTCGCGGGCGTCCTCGAGGGCTCGGCGCGCGGCCCGTCCGGAGGCGTGCAGGGAACTCGGGTTGCCCGGCCGTTCCAGCAGTCCGGCCATCGCGCGGGCTGCCTCCGCGACCATCGGCGAGGAGGCGGCGTGGTCGAGGTAGGTACTTCCGGCCATCCGTCCGCCTCCTATGAACATCGTGAAACGATTGACCAAGTTCGGGAGTCGCTGGTTGGTTCTCCACGAAGGTTAGGACAAACTATGCAGGACCGCGGTTCCAGAG
>JAGQUI010000277.1 GCA_020438595.1 Propionibacteriaceae bacterium
GGGGTCGGACCGCGCTGGCCCTGATAGTGCGAACCGGTCGTGGCGGAACCGTACGGATGCTCGGCCGGCGAGCTCAGCTGGAAGAAGCACAGCTGGCCGATCTTCATGCCCGGCCACAGCTTGATCGGCAGGGTGGCGACGTTCGACAGCTCCAGCGTCACGTGGCCGGAGAAGCCGGGGTCGATGAAGCCGGCGGTCGAGTGCGTGAGCAGTCCGAGCCGGCCCAGCGACGACTTGCCCTCCAGCCGGGCGGCGATGTCGTCGGGCAGCGTGACCACCTCGTAGGTGCTGGCCAGCACGAACTCGCCGGGGTGCAGCACGAACGGCTCGTCCGGCTCGACCTCGACCAGGTGGGTGAGCTCTGCCTGTTCCTCGGCGGGGTCGATCACCGCGTACTTGTGGTTGTCGAACAGCCGGAACCAGCGGTCGATCCGCACGTCGACGCTGGACGGCTGCACCATCGCGTCCTCGTAGGGCTCGAGCACCACCCGCCCGGAAGTGATCTCGGCTCGGATGTCGCGGTCGGAGAGCAGCACGGGGAGAGGATACGCAGGACCGGGGGCTGACGCGCCGGCAATTGTGGGACAAATCGGCCCCGGATCGGCCAGGACGTGCCGTTTCGAGGCGTTCGAGGGCGATGCGGGGCAGGTTTGTCCCGTTTCGCCGGGCGCCGGGGGGTCAGCCGAAGATCGCCACCGCGATCGCGGCGAAGTGAAGGCCGGCCGCTGCGATCGTGCAGGCGTGGAAGACCTCGTGGAAGCCGAACCAGGCCGGGGAGGGGTCGGGACGCCTGCGTCCGTAGATCACCGCGCCGACGCTGTAGGCCAGCCCGCCGAGCAGGATCAGGATCACCACGGCGGGTCCGCCGGACGCCCAGAACGCCGGCAGCCAGCCCACGCCGGCCCAGCCGAGCAGCAGGTAGCAGACCACGTCCAGCCAGCGCGGAGCGGTGTGCCAGAAGACCCGGATCAGCACGCCCGTGATCGCCACCGACCAGATCAGGGCGAGCAGGACGGTGGCGCTGGCCGGGGTGAGCAGGGCGAGCGCGATCGGGGTGTAGGTGGCGGCGATGAAGACGAAGATGTTCGCGTGGTCGAGCCGGCGCAGGGCGGCCTTCACGCTCGGCTGCCAGCCGCCGATGTGGTAGGTGGCGCTGGTGCCGAACAGCAGCAGCGAGCCACCGAGCCAGATGGCACTGCCGACCTTGGTGGCCAGGGTCGGCGAGCACACGATCAGGAGGATGCCGCCGACCAGCACCAGCGGGGTCATGCCGAGGTGCAACCAGCCACGCAGGCGTGGCTTGGGCAGAGCGGTTGCCTGGTGAGCGGCCATCCGTGCTCCTTACCTACGCTCTAGTAACTTACGCCAGCGTAGGTTAGTTGGCGGACGGATTCAAGTCGGGCAGCACGGGAGTCCGTCCAGCCTCCGGCGCTAAGGTGCACCTATGTCGCTCGGGCTGCGGATACGCGAGGCGGTGAATCGGCTGCAGCCGCTGGGCTTCCTCTACTCCGCCTACGAGACCCAGGTGCTCGCCCAGCTCGACCGTTCGGCCCTGCCGCGGCACGTCGCCGTGCTGGCGGACGGGAACCGCCGCTGGGCCCGCACCAACGCCCCCGACCAGCCACTCGTCGTCGGTTACCAGGCCGGCGCCGACAAGCTCAAGGAGTTCGTGGACTGGTGCGCCGACCTCGGCATCGGCGTGGTCACGCTGTGGGTGCTGTCGACGGAGAACCTGACCCGGGCGGGCGCCGAGGAGGTCGCGCCGCTGCTGCAGGTGATCGACCACCTGGTCGCCGACCTCGCGAAGAGCTACCGGGTGCAGGTGGTGGGCGACCTGAACCTGCTGCCCGAGGACATGGCCGGCCACCTGCGCAGCGCCCAGGAGGCGGCGTCCGGGCACAGCGGCATCCACGTGAACGTCGCCATCGCGTACGGCGGACGCCACGAACTGCGCGACGCCGTCCGGTCGCTGCTGGCCAGCGAGGCGGCCAAGGGCACCGCGCTCGACGAACTCGCCGACACCCTCGAGATCGACCACATCTCCGACCACCTCTACACCGCCGGCCAGCCCGACCCCGACCTGATCATCCGCACCTCGGGCGAGCAGCGCATGTCGGGCTTCCTGATCTGGCAGTCCGCGCACTCGGAGTTTTACTTCTGCGAGGCCCTGTGGCCCGACTTCCGCAAGGTCGACTTCATTCGCGCGCTGCGCTCCTACGCCCAACGCGAGCGCCGCTACGGCCGCTGACGGCGAAGCCGTGCTGGTGCCAATCCAGCAGGACGAGCCGGACGGCCGGGTCGTCGGGCGCGCACTGCTCCTGCCCGGCGCGAGCCACCACGTCCGCCTGCACGGGCTGTTCTGGCCGGCGCGGACGCTGCTCGTGGGTGGGACGGAAGAGGAGTCGTGGCCCGGACCGGGTTGGGGACGGTTCCTTACTCGGTCCACCTTTTCCACAGGGCCCGATTCCGGTCCGGAATTGTGGATAACCCGGACCGTTCGGAACCGTCCCCGACCTGGCCCGGTGGTCGATCAGGCGTCGGCGAGCAGGAGTTCGGTGAGCGCGGCGAACAGGGGCGGGTCGAGCCGCATGGCCTGGAGGGCGGCGACGCGGCGCGCGGTCGCCGGCTCGCGCGCGAACAGCGCCCAGATCGCCTCCTTCGTCTCGTACTCCAGCTGTGCGGACGAGAGCAGGTCGTGGACCAGGCTCTCCACCGGGTTGGAGACCGGATCGCCGCCGACCAGCACCGTCGCCCCGGCGACGGTCACGACCGCCAGTTCGATGGGCGCGCAGTCCAGGCCGTGCACGACGAACCGGTAGTGGCGTTCGGCCGGCAGCAGGTCGAGCGCGCCCCCGGCCGGGGCGATCGCGAGTGTCCGGTCGTCGTCGGACCAGGCGAAGCGGGTCGTCACCGTCCGCGGCTGCGCGGCGTCGTCGTCCTCGTAGAGGGTGAACTCGCCGTCCGCGCCGGTGAAGACGTGCACCTCGAGCGCGTCCGGGTTCCCCGTCCCGTACTCGTCGGTCCGGGTCAGCGGGACGATCGCGCCGGCCTTCGCCAGCACGGGGTAGCCGGTCAGCGGACGGTGCAGCTGGACCGTCCGTCCCCCGGAGTAGCGCACGCCGGTGAAGAAGTCGATCCACTCGCCGGCCGGCAGCCACGTGGACACCTGGCCCCGCAGCGTCCCCGGGTCGACCGGCGTCGTGATCGGCGCCACCAGCAGCTCGCTGCCGAACGCGAAGGACGTGCGCGCGGCCAGCGCCTCCGGACGCGGGTCGAGCCAGTACACCGGGCGCGCGATCGGCTCGCCCAGCCGGTGCGCCCGCTCGGCCGCCGTGTAGAGGTAGGGCACCAGCCGGTGCCGCAGCCGCAGCGCCTCGCCCATCGCCTGCCGGGCCAGGGGGGAGAACTTCCACGGCTCCTTGCCCGAGAACTCCTCGTTCGTGGAGTGCAGCCGGTTGATCGGCGAGAACGCGCCCAGCTGGAACCACCGCGCCGCCATCTCGTCGTCGCGGACGCCGAAGCAGTGGCCGCCGATGTCGTGGCTCCACCAGCCGTAGCCGATGTTGGCCGCGGTCGCGGTGAAGTACGGCTGGAAGTCGAGGCTGGCCCAGGTGGTGATCGTGTCGCCGGAGAAGCCCACCGGGTAGCGGTGCGAACCGGGGCCGGCATAGCGCGAGAAGGTGAGCGGACGCCTCCCGTCCCTGGCGGAGTCGAGGAAGTGGAAGTGGTTCAGCATCCACAGCGGGTCCAGCCCGGGGATCGCGGTGAACGAGCCCTGCTGCCAGTCCAGCCACCACAGGTCGACGCCCTCGTCCTCCAGGGGGTGCAGCACCTCCTCGAAGTAGGCGACCAGGAACTCGGGGTTGGCGATGTCGAAGTTCACCGGGTGCTCGCTCGCGGTGTCGACGCCCAACCGCGCGGCCAGCGCCGGGTAGCGGTCCTCGTGCGCCCGGACGCCGTCCGCGGGGTGCAGGTTCAGCGACACCCGCAGCCCGTGCGAGTGCAGGTGGGCGAGGAAGGCGCGGGGGTCGGGGAACAGGTCGGTGTTCCAGGAGAACCCGGTCCAGCCGTGGCCGTACTTCGGGTCGATGTCGACCCGGTGCCAGTCCATGTCGACGACGGCGACGCTGAACGGCAGCCGTTCGGCCTCGAACCGCGCGACCAGTTCGGTGTACTCCTCGGCCGTGTAGGCGTGG
>JAGQUI010000278.1 GCA_020438595.1 Propionibacteriaceae bacterium
AGGACGCGTCCGCGTGCTTGGCCACCTGGTCCATGGTGTAGCCCGTGGCCGAACTGCTGGCGCTCGGGCTCGTCGAGGTCGAGGCGGACGCGGACGGCGTGGTCGCCGAGGCGCCCGGCTCGGGCGTGGCAGCCACCGTCGGCTCGCCGCCGACCGTGCCCGCCCAGGCCGCCTCGGCACCGGAATGCCCGACCAGCACCGTGACGCCGGTCACCACCAGCGCCATCAGCGAGGCGAGCACGCCCAGGATCGTGGTCGCGGCCGAGCGCGGCCGGCCCGCGGAACTGCTCCTGCGGTGCAGGACGTACCACGCGATCGCCAGCACCAGCAGGCCCACCGCGAGCAGCGGCAGCTGGTCGCCCCAGGCGGCGTGGGTCGCCGGTTCCCCCACCTGGGCCGCGAGCGCCTCGCCGGACTCCTTCGCGACGAAGGCCGCACCCGTCCCGACGACGAGTACGAGCAGCGTGAGCAGGCCGTACCGGTCCGCCCAACGGGGCACGATCACGAGCAGGATCAGCCCGAGTGCGGCCAGCGGGAGCAGCACGACGGCGAAGTGGACGACGAGCGGGTGTACGGGCAGACCGGCGATCGAATCGAAGAGGCCGGACTCAAGGGGCGTCAGCATGCCAACGAAGCTACCCGGGCCTGCCTCAAGCGAACCTCAAGGGGGTGCCAAGCCTCGGCAAACCCTGCGTCGCGTGGAGCCCGCCGACGCGAAAAGGAACCGTCCCCATTCCCCGTCGACGCGAAATGGGGACGGTCCTCATTCCGCGTCACTCGTGGCGGAACTGGGGGCGCCCGTCCACGCAGGTGGCGAACACCTTCACCTCGCTGCGGTCGTCGGAGTCCTTCGACTCGAAGTCGACCCGGAGCCGCTCCGGCCCCTTCTCGTACGGCTTCGCCCAGTACCCGTCGTCGGGGACGGCGCCGCCCAGCGAGATCGCATCGCCGGCGCAGACGGCGGTCAGCCGGCCACCCGTGCCGGTCCAGGTGCGTGAGCCCGCGGTCGGCCCGGCGCTCGGCGATTCCGTGCTGGTGACCGTGACCCGGGACGGCTGCCCGACGCCCGCGCCGGCCGAGGAGATCACGCCCCAGGTGAGCGCGGACGCGCCCGCCACCGTGCACACCCACAGCAGGGCGATCAGCAGGATCCGGCGTCCGGTCACCGACCCATGATTGCACTGCGCACGAAGGACCGCCGGAGTACGTTACGGCCATGGCACGCGTTCTGGTGGTGGAGGACGACCCGGCGATCGCCCGGCTGCTCCGACGCAGCCTCACCGACCGGGGAGACGTGGTCGACGTCGCGTCCGACGGGGCGACCGGGCTCACCATCGCCATGCGGGACAAGCCGGACGTGGTGCTGCTCGACCTCGGGCTGCCCGACCTCGACGGACGCGAGGTGCTGCAGATGCTGCGCGCCGTCAGCCAGGTGCCGGTGATCGTGGTCACCGCCCAGGACGACGACCGCACCGTCGTGCAGGCCCTGGACGCCGGCGCCGACGACTACCTCGTCAAGCCCTTCGGCAGCGAGCAGCTCGCCGCCCGGATGCGCGCGGTGCTGCGCCGCTCCGGGCCCGCCACGGTGGACGCCGCCGTGCGCGTCGGCGACCTCGAGATCGACCCGGCGGCCCGGCGCGTCACGATCGGCGGCGAGCCCGTGGAGCTGTCCCGCAAGGAGTTCGACCTGCTCTGGCTGCTCGCCAGCCGGCCCGGTGAGGTGATCACCAAGCGCGACATGCTGGCCGAGGTGTGGGGGCTGCCGTTCGGCGGCGGAGACCGCACGATCGACGTCCACCTGAGCTGGCTGCGCCGCAAGCTCGGCGAGACCGCCGCCGAACCGCGCTACCTGCACACCGTCCGCGGGGTGGGGGTACGGCTGGCTCCCCCCGGTGACGTGTCCTGATGCGCCGCCAGGTCAGCCTGCTGATGGCGGTGATCAGCACCGCGATCGTCGCGTCGTTCGTGATCCCGCTGATGCTGCTGGTGCGCACGCTGGCCGAGGACCGCGGCATGGCCGTGGCCAGCGAGCAGGCGAACACCGTAGCGGTGCTCGTCTCCAGCCTGAACCCGGACCCGCGACTGGTCGACCTGCTCGAGCCCAGCCTCGCCAACTCGCCCGCCGAGACGAGCGTGGTGCTCGCCGACGGCGACGTGCTCGGCACCCCGTGGCCGGACGCGACCACCGACCCCGACTACCAGCGGGCCCAGCAGGGCGAGGCGTTCTCGGTGCGCGACGCGGACGGAGGCCGGGTCTACGTGCCCGTGATCGTGGACGGCGGCGTCGCGGTCATCCGCGCCACCGTGACCGGCGCCCAGCTCGCCGATGGGGTGCCGCTGGCCTGGGTGAGCATCATCGGCCTCGGCCTCGTCCTGAGCGGGGTCGCGGTGTTCGTCGCCGCGCAGGCCGGACGCGGGGTGAGCAGACCCCTGCTCGCCGTGGCCGGCACGGCGCACGCGCTTCGCGAGGGCGACCTGGCGGCGCGCGCGCCGCTCGCCGGACCGCCGGAGATCGTGGAGGTCGGCTCGGCGCTGAACGGCCTCGCCGACCGGATCGAGCAACTGCTGGCCGCCGAGCGCGACAACGTCCGCGGGCTGGCCCACCGGCTGCGCACCCCGGTCACCGCGCTGCGGCTGGCGGCCGAACAGGTCGACGACGCCCAGACCCGGGCCGACCTCGCCGAGCTCGTGGGCCAGCTGCAGACGGCGATCGACGACGTGGTCCGGGAGGCCCGCCGGCCGCTGCGGGAGGACCTCCCGGGCAGTTGTGACGCGGTCGACGTGGTCGCGTCCCGCGTCGAGTGGTGGCGTCCGCTGGCCGAGGACCAGGACCGCGTCTTCGACGTGAGCCTGCCCACCGCGGGGCTGCGGGTGGGCCTGAGCGCACTGGAACTCGGCGACGTGGTGGATATCTGCATCGACAACGTCTTCGCCCACACCCCGGAGGGCACGGGCCTCGGTGTGAAGCTCACGGACGTCGACGGCGCCGCGACCCTCGTCGTCCACGACGATGGTCCCGGCTTCCCCGCGCAGCGTTCGGAGCCGCGTCCGGGCACCTCGGGGCTCGGGCTGCAACTCGCGCGGCGGCTGGTCGAGCAGGCACACGGCAGCCTGTCCACCTCACCTCCCGGCGCGCCTGGCGAGGTGCGCATCGAACTGCCCGTCCGGGCGGTGGAGGAAGGGCACCGGCACGTCGTCCGGTGAGCGCGTGCCCATACCACCGGTGGTCGTCGCGTTCGCCATCGCCATGGTCCCGCTTTGCGCGCGCTGCCGCGTCCGGCCCTGGTCGGCTTCCTCGCCAGCGGGGCGGTCTACGTCCTCGGCGCGGTCGGGCTCGAGGCGATCGGCGGGTACCTGGCGGACAACGGCGGGTTCAACAGCGTCGGGTTCGTCGTGGAGTGCCATCTCGAGGAGCTGTTCGAGATGCTGGGCCAGATCGGCTTCCTCGCGTCGGTCGGAGCGCTGGCCCGCACCTGGTTCGGCCCGGCGTACCCGCAGGAGGACGGCGCGGTCCGCTCCGCCTGACCGTCCGCGACCCGCGCGGCGACCGGCGTCCGGCTCACAGGAGCCACACAGGCGCTCCTCACGAACCTGACGGGGCCACCCGCGAGAGTTCTGGCAGACCCGAGCTGAACAGGACTGCCATGACACTGCTGGCCGACGCACCGACCACTGCGCCCGCTGCCCCAGCGTCCCCCCTGCCCGTCGCGGTCCGTCCCGCGGGCCGCGCCCGGGTGCCGGCCTGGTGGCGGGATGCGGTGGGTGTTGCCACCTGGGCGAGCATGCTCGTGGTGGTGGCGCTGTGGGTCGCCGGTGGCGGCGTCCAGGCGATGACCGGTTGGGCGTCGGGGGTGACGAGTGTGGGCCGGTTGACCGGTCTGGTCTCGGCGGACCTGTTGCTGGTCCAGGTGTTGTTGATGGCCCGGATCCCGGTCGTGGAACGCGTCTACGGGCAGGACGAACTCGTCGCGAGGCACCGGCTGGTGGGCTTCTGGTCGTTCTGGCTGATGGTCGCCCATCTGGTGGCGATCTCGGTCGGCTATGCGGCGAGCGCGGGGATCAACCCGTTCGTCCAGTTCTGGGAGATGGTCGTGGACTACCCCGGCATGCTGCTGGCCCTCGCGGGCACGCTGCTGCTGGTGCTGGTGGTCGTCACGAGTATCCGCAAGGCCCGCCGCAA
>JAGQUI010000279.1 GCA_020438595.1 Propionibacteriaceae bacterium
TCAAGCCGTGGCACACCCTGTCGGGACGGATGCACTTCTTCCTGGACCACGACTGGATGATCGACGCCGGGGAACAACTGCCCACCTTCCGTCCGCCCCTGGACATGACCAGGGCGTTCGGTGAGCCGGAGCTCGGACCGACCGGGGAGAAGGCGATCACCCTGCGCTACCTCACCGTGCACAACAAGTGGTCGATCCATTCGGAGTACCAGGACAACCTGTTCATGCTCAGCCTGGGCCGGGGCGGTCCGCAGGCCTGGCTGAGCGTGAACGATGCGGCCAGCATCGGGGTCGCCGACAACGACTGGATCGAACTCACCAATGCCAACGGCGTCTTCGTCGCCCGGGCGGTGGTGACCCACAAGCTTCCCGACGGCATCTGCTACGTCCAGCACGCCCAGGAGCGCACCATCGACGTACCCAAGTCGGAGGCGACCGGCAAGCGCGGCGGCATCCACAACTCCGTCACGCGGATCCTGGTCAAGCCGACCCACCTGATCGGCGGGTACGCCCACCAGGCGTACGCGTTCAATTACCTCGGACCGACCGGGGTGCAGCGCGACATCGTCTCCACCGTCCGCCGCCGCTCCCAGGAGGTGACCTACTGATGTCCCCGAAGCGCGTGATGGCCCAGGTGGCGATGGTGATGAACCTCGACAAGTGCATCGGCTGCCATACCTGCTCGGTCACCTGCAAGCAGGCCTGGACCAACCGGGCCGGCACCGAGTACGTCTGGTTCAACAACGTCGAGACCCGGCCCGGGCAGGGCTACCCCCGCCGTTACGAGGACCAGGACCGCTGGCGCGGCGGCTGGGTCCGCACCCCGACCGGCGGGCTCAAGCTGCGCGCGGGCGGACGCTTCCAGAAGCTGTTGAGCATCTTCGCCTCGCCCGTCCAGCCCGAACTCGACGACTACTACGAGCCCTGGACCTACGACTACCAGAACCTCGTCTCCGCCCCGCTCGGCGACGACTTCCCCGTCGCGCGGCCCAAGTCGCTGATCACCGGGGAGGACACCGCGATCACCTGGTCGGCGAACTGGGACGACGCCCTCGGCGGCACCGCCCGGACGCTCACCGACGACCCGGTGCTGGCGAAGCTGCGTGACGAGGCGAACGAGAAGCTCCGGCTTGAGTACGAGCAGAGCTTCATGTTCTTCCTGCCCCGGATCTGCGAGCACTGCCTCAACCCGTCCTGCATGGCCTCCTGCCCGTCCGGTGCGATCTACAAGCGCGCCGAGGACGGCATCGTGCTGGTCGACCAGGACCGCTGCCGGGGCTGGCGGCAGTGCATCACCGGCTGCCCGTACAAGAAGATCTACTTCAACCACCGCTCCGGCAAGGCCGAGAAGTGCACGTTCTGCTACCCGCGCCTGGAGGTCGGGCTGCCGACGGTGTGCTCGGAGACCTGCGTGGGCAGGTTGCGCTACCTGGGCATCGTCCTCTACGACCCGGACGCCGTGCTCGCGGCTGCCTCGGTGGAAGAGAAGGACCTCTACTCCGCCCAGGTCGACCTCATGCTCGACCCCTTCGACCCCGAGGTGATCGCCCTGGCCCGGGCCGGCGGCATGCCCCAGGACTGGATCAGCGCGGCCCAGCGATCCCCGGTCTACGCACTGATCAAGCACTTCCGCGTGGCGCTTCCGCTGCACCCGGAATACCGGACGCTGCCGATGGTCTGGTACATCCCGCCGCTGTCGCCGGTCGTGGACCTGCTCCAGGGCCAGGGCCACGACGCCGAGGCGGCGGGCAACCTGTTCGGCGCCATCGACGCGCTGCGGATCCCGGTGGCCTACCTCGCCGAGCTGTTCACCGCCGGCGACACCGGGATCGTCACCGGCGTGCTGCAGAAGCTCGCCGCGATGCGCTCCTACATGCGTGGCGTCACCCTCGGCACGGGCAGGGACACCGACCTCGCCACCGCCGTCGGCATGACACCCGAGGCGCTCGAGCAGATGTACCGCCTGCTGGCGATCGCGAAGTACGCCGACCGCTACGTCATCCCCACCGCGCACCGGGAGGAGGCGCACAACCTCGAGGAGCTCGCCTGCTCGCTGGACTTCGAAGGCGGTCCCGGAATGTACGAGTCGGGGCCGTTCGGGGAGGCGTCGGGCCGCCCCGTACCGGTGGCGATCGAGACCTACACCGCGCTGAAGCAGCGCCAGCAGGCCGAGGACGCCGCCTCCGCCGAGCAACTGCACCGCCGCGCCGGCCTGCTCAACTGGGACGCCAACGAGGACCCGAAGCCATGAGCCCGCTGTTCCGCAGCACGGACGCCCCGACCCCGACGCCGAACGGGCTGGACGCTGTCCTCTGCCAGGCAGCCGCGCTCGTGCTGTCCTACCCCGACGAGGACCTGCTCGCCCGTCTCGACCTGATCGAGGCCGCCCTCGCCGGAACACCGTCCGCGGATCGCTTCGCCGGCGTCCTCGCCCACCTGCGCGGCGCGCCGCTGGGCGACCTGCAGGCGTTCCACGTGCAGGAGTTCGACCTGTCCCGCAAGCATGCGCTGCACCTGACCTACTGGACCGACGGCGACACCCGCCGTCGCGGCGAGGTGCTGGCGCGGATCAAGCAGGCCTACCGCGACTCCGGGCTGGTGGTCGACACCGGGGGAGAACTCCCTGACCACCTGCCGATGGTGCTCGAGTTCGCCGCAGCCGCCCCCGAGGCCGGGCGTGACCTGCTCGAGCAGTTCCGGGCGAGCCTCGAACTGATCCGGATCGGCCTGGCCGCCGACGGCCTGCCCCATACCGGGGTCCTGGAGGCGGTCTGCGGCCTGCTGCCCGGGGAGTCCCCCCGGACGCGGGCCGAGGTCCAGGCACGGTTCGGCCAGGCCCCGCCGGTAGAACTCGTCGGCCTCGATCCTCTCGACCGGACCCGGCCCCACCTCGCCGAGGAGCACGCATGAACACGCTCGACCTGCTCGCGTGGGGCGTCCTGCCCTACCTCGTCGCGCTCACCCTGATCGCCGGCCTGATCTGGCGCTACCGCTACGACCAGTTCGGCTGGACGACCCGCTCATCCCAGCTGTACGAGTCGAAGCTGCTGAGGATCGCCTCGCCGATGTTCCACTACGGGCTCTTCGTGGTCCTGGCCGGCCACCTGATGGGGTTGCTGATCCCCAAGGCATGGACGGACCTGGTCGTGACCCAGGAGACCTACCACCTGGTCGCGCTGGTCGCGGGCACCCTCGCCGGGGCGGCCACGCTGGCGGGCATCGCAATGCTGATCTACCGGCGCCGCACGACCGGACCCGTGTTCCTGGCCACCACCCGCAACGACAAGCTGATGTACGCCGTGCTCACCGCGGCGATCCTGCTCGGACTCCTCGCCACCCTCACCGGCGGCCACTACCCCGACGGCACCGAACACAACTACCGCGAGACCGTCTCGATCTGGTTCCGCTCGCTGCTCGCCTTCCAGCCCGACGTCGCAGCGATGGCCGCCAGCACCTGGCAGTTCAAGGTCCACATCCTGATCGGGCTCGCACTGTTCGCACTCGTCCCGTTCAGCCGGCTCGTGCACGCCTTCACCGTCCCGCTGCACTACCTGTTCCGGCCCTACGTCGTCTACCGCAGCCGCGACGCAGCCCCACCCACACCCTCCCGCGGCCGCGTCCGCGGGTGGGACCCCGTCGGCACCCAGGACCGGGAGCGAAGGAACCGATGAACCCTGCAGGATCCGCCGTGACCACGCATCGCGGCGACGACAAGGTCGCGCCCCTCCACGCCACCGGACCCGGCGCGAACCGCGTGCTGGCGATGTCCACGATCGACTTCACCGCGATGTTCGCGGTCTGGCTGATGTTCGGGATCCTCGGCATCGAGATCCAGAAGGAACTGCTGCTCGACGACGTGCAGCTGGCCTGGATCAGCGCGCTGGCGGTCCTGAACGGCTCGCTGTGGCGCCTCCCCGCCGGGATGCTCACCGATCGCATCGGCGGACGCAAGGTGACCATCGCCATGCTGGCCGTCACGGCCGTCCCGGCCTACCTGGTCTCGACCGCGCACAGCTACGGAGTGCTGCTCGTGCTGGCGTTCCTGGTCGGCTTCGCCGGCAACCTGTTCAGCGTCGGCATCGCCTGGAACGCGGCCTGGTTCGGCAGGGACCGGCAGGGTTTCGCCCTTGGCCTGTTCGGCGCCGGCAACGTCGGGGCGTCGGTGACCAAGTTCATCGG
>JAGQUI010000027.1 GCA_020438595.1 Propionibacteriaceae bacterium
CGGCGAGGATCGTGGCGAGCGCGATCTCGAGCGTGTCGCGCATGCCGACGACCGCGGTGCCGACCTCGCCGAGGATCGCATCGCCGAGGCGGGCCACCTCCGCGACCGGCAGGGAATTCGTCATCGAGGGGTCCTTTCGTCGGTGAGCGCGTCGATCGCGTCGAGCCAGGTCTGCAGGGTGCGTGCGGTCGGGGGCGCGTCGGAGGCGAGCCCGGCGGCGACCCGGGGGCCGAGGAGTCGCTCGACGTCGCCGCGCCGGGCAGGGTCGGTGGCGTCCACGCCGAGCAGGGCGAGCCGCGCCGTGGCGAGTTCGCGCACCCGCCGGACGACGCGGACGCTCGCCCTGCGGTCCTCGTCGAACACCTGCCAGGCGAGGTCGCTGACCGCGTCCCGCCCGCCGGCGCGGGAGCCGAACGAGCGGTCGGGCCAGCCCTCGTCCGCCGGTTCCGGCCGGCGCGCCTGCACCAGCACGGCGGCGAGCAGGAGACACGCCAGCAGGAGGGCGTGGGTCGGGTCGAGGACGCCGGTGAGCCCGAGCACAGCACCCAGCGCGACGACGAGAAGCGCGCGCACGACGAGGCCGCGGACCGACACCCTCACGACGACGCCCCCGCCTGCCGGTGGCCGGCCTCCGGCGCGGCGTCGAGCGCCGCAGCGATCCGGGCGAGCGCCTCGCGGGCGTGGCGCACGTCATCGGCCGTGGTGGTCCGCGAGGTGAACCGGGCCCGGTGGTAGAGCCCGCGCAGCACGAGGACGGCGTCCGCGGGGGCGGCGGTGTGGGCGAGCAGCCCGGTGGTGAACTCGGTCGCGGTCTGCGCGGGTGCGCGTCCCGTGCCCTGCAGTTCGGCCTCGTCCTCCAGCGCCACCCAGGCCGCGACCACGGCGTCCCCGGGCGGGAGGGATCCGGCGAGGTGCGCCTCGGCCCGGGCGACGGCGGTGGCGAGCGCGGCGACGTCGACGCCGACCACCTCGCCGGGCACGTCGGCACCGTCGAGCCGGTCGACCTCCGTCTCGTCGTCCTCGGGCCGCCACGCGGCGCGCAACCGCCGCACGAGCAGGTACACCGCGAACGCGACCGCAGCCACCACGACCAGCGCGAACAGGACGAGCATCGTCTTCTCGAGGGTCTCCGCGACCGGCAGGTCACGGTCGGGCGGCTGCTGCGGCGGGATGGTCACCGGCGTGCTCGTCGGGACCGGCCGGTCGCGGTCGCCGATCGTCAGCGGCGGGACGGTCACGACCCACGGTGTCGCGGACGCTGCTCCGAGCACGGCGAGGACGATCGCGGCGATGACGCCACCGCGGACCGTCACCGCACCCGGTTGCACCCCCACATTCTCGCCCAGCACCGGTCGACGACCAGCGATCACGCTGCACAGAATGCGCATTGCTGCCTCACCGGCCGGTGAATGGCGTCCGACGGGTGGGTGGATGCGTCGTTCGCACTCCGTTCCCGCTGGCCCATCCGGAGGCGCCCGGCGGCTCAGGCCGCTTCCGGCTCCCTGACGGCCCGCACGAACGCGGCATTCATCCCCGCGCCGGTGAGCGCGTGCCCGGAGAGCGACCCGAAGCCCGCCTCGCGCACCAGCTTCTCAAGCCCACCCTGGTCGATGTTGCGCCCCTGCTTGGGCGGCCCCCACCGGCTGAGCTGGCGGACGGCTCCCGCCAGCACCTGCCAGACCGACGGCCCGGTCACGGTCGACTGCGACGAGCGCGCCGCCGGGTCGCAGCAGGCGACGGGCCTCGGCCAGCACGGCCGCGGCGTCGGGGACGATGTGCAGCAGGTTCACCATCACCACCCCGTCCGCGCCGGCGTCCGGCAGCCCGGTGGCCACCGCGTCCGCGCGCTGCACCGTCACGTTCGGCAGGTCGGCGAGCGCCCGGGTCGCGGCCTCGACCATCGGCCCGGAGAGGTCCGTCGTGACCACCCGCTCGCACCCTGAAGCGTAGGCACGGGTGTACAGCCCGTACCGCAGCCCAGTTCGACCACCTCCCCGGCAGGCACCGCCGCGGCCAGCTCGGTCTGGATGGCGGCCACGAGGTCGGCGCCCGAGATGTAGGTGTGGTCCTTGTCGTAGGTCGGGGCGAATCGGCCCCACAGGTCACTCGACATGTCTCTCGCCTCCATTGGCGGACCTGCACCAATTCAAACACCCCTGCCGGCGGAATCCACCAAACTGTACGGTTTGGTTTGACAACTATCAGACTGGACCGTACGGTTTGATTCGTGCCCACCGCGATGGCAAGGCGAAAGGCCGCGAAGCGCGAGCAGATCCTCGCCGCCGCCCGCAGGCTGTTCCTCACCCAGGGCTTCAACGGCACCTCGATGGACGCGGTCACCGCCGAGGCCGGGGTGAGCAAGCAGACGCTGTACGCCTACTTCCCCACCAAGACCGACCTGCTCGCCGACGTGCTCTACGCCGGGATGAGCGAACTCGTCCTGATACCGCCGACCGCTGACGAGATCCGCAGCCTCGACGACCTCCGCGAACACCTGATCACGCTGGCCTCCCGCCTCACCACCAGCCTGCTGCAGCCCGAGACGATCGCGCTGATGCGGCTCGTCCTGGGCGAGGTGTTCCACGTCGCCGAGCTGCGCCAGCACTTCCGGGAGGCCCTGCCCGGCCAGGTGCTGGCCCGCACCGAGGCCATGCTCCGGCAGGCCGACGCCCACGGCATCCTGCGCGTCGAGGACCCCGAACTGGCCTCGCGCATGTTCGTCGGCCCGGTGATGACGTACGTGGCACTGGACGGCTTCCTCAGCGCCGACCCGGCCCCGCCGCCCGAGCACACCCGCCTGGTCCGGCTCGTCGACGCCTTCCTCGCCAGCATGGGAGTGCAGCCATGATCGCGCGCCGCCCGGTCGCCCTCGCCGCCGGGCTCGTCCTGCTGGCCGGCTGCGCGTCCGCTCCGTCCGACATCACGGTCTCCGGCACCGTCGACGACACCCTGACCACGGTCACCGTGCCCAACCTCGCCGTCCCGACGGTGAACCTGGACGCCGGCTTCACCGACACCACCGGCACCTACAACCCGACCTCCGGGCGGACGGCCAGCCAGTCCTCCTCCGTGGGCGCCACCTACAGCGTCGGCACCACCGCACGGCTCGCCGAGGTGAACGTCCGCGAGGGCGACACCGTGAAGGCCGGGGACGTGGTCGCCACGATCGACCGCGCCCCGCTGCAGGCCCAGCTGGCCGCGGCGAAGGCGGACGCAGCGGTCGCCGCCGCCCAGCCAGACCTGCTCGGCGACAAGATCGACGACACCTGGGACAAGCAGGCCGACATCGCCGAGACCCGGGCCGACGTCGTCGACGCCATCCACAAGCTCACCAAGACGAAGGCGAAGCTGCTGAAGGCGCGCAAGACCATCCGGAAGAACCTGCCCAAGGCGCGGGCCGGCCTGAAGGCGATCAACGCGGCGATCGCCCAGATCCCGCCCGGCGTACCCGTCCCCGACGAACTGCTGGCCCAGAAGAAGAAGCTGCAGAAGGCGATCCGGAAGATGACCGCGGGCCTGCGGCAGATCAACAAGGCCCTGCCCCAGTTGAACGCGGGGCTGAAGAAGGCCCGCAAGGGCCTGACCAAGCTGGACGACGCCAGGGCGAAGATCACCGACGCCCGCGGCACCCTGGAGGGCCTGCAGGACGTGGCGGGCATCCAGGCCGACGCACTGCGCGTACCGATCGACATCGCGAAGATCCAGCTCGCCATGACCGAACTCGTCGCCCCCGTGGACGGCGTCGTGGTCTCCGCCGCCGCGCCCGGCGACGCGCTCGCCCCCGGCGCCACCGTGGTCAGCATCCGGGAGACCACGCCGAGCACCGTCACGGCCTGGCTCTCCCCCGCCCAGCTCGCCCAGGTCTGCACCGGCGACGCCGCCACCATCGCCACCGACTGGAGCACCGCGACGGTCCCGGCCACCCTGACCCGGATCGGCACCAGCTCGCAGTACCCCCCGACCTCGGTCGCCACGGACGAGGTCCACCTCACCCGCGCGGTCGAGGCGCAGTTCACCGCCACCGGGCAGCTCCCCGCAGGGGTGCCGGTGGAGGTCACCATCTCCGGCTGCCGACCGGCAGCGAACTCCGACGAGACGAACGGTTGACGAACATGGCTGGCGAGAAGAAGCGCAAGCACCCCCCGGTCCCGGTGATCGTGCTGGTCCTGCTGCTGGTGATCGGCGGCGGCGCCTGGTGGTGGTGGAGCTCCACCCAGAGCAGCACCGCGGCCGACAACGAGGCGCTCACCGGCACCGTCGAGGCCACCCAGTACCAGGTCACCCCCGGGATCGCCGGACGGATCACCGAGGTCACCGTCGACGAGGGCGACCAGGTCAGCGAGGGCGACGTGCTCGTCACGCTCGACCAGGCGGCCGTGAAGCTGCAGCTCACGCAGGCCCGGCAGGGCGTCGACGCCGCGAAGGCCGCGGTGAAGGTCGCGAAGCACGACAAGGCGAACGGCGACGCCACCAAGGCGGACGTGACGGCCGCGAAGGCCCGGCAGAAGCAGGCCGAGGCCGCGGTCGACCTGGCCAAGGTGCAGCGGGGCTACACCACCGTCACCGCCCCGGCGAGCGGAACCGTCGTGTCCGTGACCAGCAACGCGGGCCAGAACGCCGCCCCGGGCAAGACGCTGCTCACCATCCTGGATCCGGCCGACCTGTTCGTCCGGGTGTTCGTGGACGAGCCCGAGATCGGCACCGTGACCGTGGGCGACTCCGCGTCCGTGACCACCGACTCCGGCGAGACCTACGACGGCACGGTCAGCTACATCGCGAGCGAGTCCGAGTTCACCCCGAACAACGTGCAGACCAAGGACCAGCGCGTGAAGCTCGTCTACGAGGTGCGGGTGCGGGTCTCCGACTCCTCCGGCACCCTCAAGGCCGGCATGCCGGTGGATGTGACCCTGGGCTGAGCCATGACCGCCACCACCACGCCGCAGGAGTCCGGCGCGATCCGCGCCCGTGCCCTGCGCCGGAGCTTCGGGGATGTGGTCGCCGTCGACTCGGTCGACCTCGACATCGCCGCCGGTGCCGTGTTCGGCCTGCTCGGCCCGGACGGGGCCGGGAAGTCGACGCTGATCCGGATGCTCGCCACGGTGCTGCGTCCCGATTCCGGCGACGCGGAGGTGTTCGGGCACTCCGTGACCACCGGACGCGACCGGGTCACCCCGCGGATCGGCTACATGTCGCAGCGGTTCTCGATGTATCCCGACCTGTCGGTGGCGGAGAACCTGGAGTTCTTCGCCACCATCCGCGGCGTCGGCCGGGCCGACCGCAGGACGCGGGCGAAGGCCCTGCTGGAGGGCATGGGGCTGGACGAGTTCACGAAGCGGCAGGCCCAGTACCTCTCCGGCGGCATGAAGCAGAAGCTGATGCTCGCCACCACGCTGATGCACGAGCCCGACCTGCTGCTGCTGGACGAGCCGACCACCGGCGTCGACCCGGTGTCGCGGCGGGAGTTCTGGCGGATCCTGGCCGGGCTGCACCGCGAGGGACGGACCGTGCTGGTCGCCACCCCGTACATGGACGAGGCCGAGCGCTGCACGCAGGTCGCGTTCCTCGACCGCGGCCGGATCCAGCGCTCCGGCAGCCCGGACGAGATCAAGGCGCAGGTGCCGGGCCAGCTGCTCGAGGTCACCTCCGCGCAGCCCCGCGCGGCGATGGCCGCCGTGGCGGACGTGCCCGGGGTCACCTCGGTGCACCTGCTCGGCGACGTCGTCCGGGTGCTCTGGGAACCCGACGGCGACCCGGAGGCCGCGCTCGGTGCCGCGCTCGCGGAGGCCGGGCTGTCCGGACGCGTCCGCGAGGTGGCCCCCGACATGGAGACGGTGTTCGCCTACCTGGCCGAGGCGTCCGGCGGCACCGGGGCGGAGCAGGCGTCATGAGGGCCACGCTGATCCGGATCGGCGCGATCGTGCGCAAGGAGTTCCGGCACCTCGGCCGGGACCCCCGGATGCTGCTCGCCGTGGTGATCACGCCGGTGATCCAGCTGCTGCTGTTCGCCTACGCGATCAGCTTCGACGTGGAGAACGTGCCGACGATCGTGATCGACCTCGACCAGACCCAGGCCAGCCGCACCTACGTCGAGAAGTACGACGCGTCGGAGTTCTTCGACGTGGTCGCCCACGGCAGTTCGATGGCCGAGATCGACACCGCGTTCGACGCCAACTCCGCCCGGGTCGCGGTGGTGGTCCCGGCCGGGTTCGCCCGCACCCTGGCCAGCGGCGAGAAGGCCCAGGTCGCCGTGCTGGTGGACGGCAGCGAGCCGACCGCGGCCAAGGTCTCGCAGGCGTACTCGGTGGCGCTGAACCAGCTCTACAGCCAGCAACTCACCCGGCAGTGGGCGGACGCCCAGGGCCTCGACCTGACCAGCCTGGGCACGCTCGAGCCGCGGATCCGCACCTGGTACAACCCCGAACGCAAGTCGTCGGACTTCCTGATCCCCGGCCTGATGGCGGTGATCCTGGCGATCGTCACCGTCCAGCAGACCGCGGTCACGCTGGTCCGCGAGCGCGACCAGGGCACCCAGGAGCAACTCGAGGTGAGCCCGATGCGCCAGATGGAGCTGATGGTCGGCAAGCTGCTGCCCTGGACCCTGATCGCGTTCGCGGACATGGCGCTGATCACGGGGCTTGCCCGCGCGATCTTCGGCGTGCCGTTGCGAGGGGACTTCTGGACGCTGGCAGTCGGCTCGGCGCTGTTCGTGTTCGCGTCCCTCGGTATGGGGCTGGTGATCTCGGCCGTCGCACCGAGCCTCGACACGGCGAACATCCTCGCGATGCTGATCGCCTTCCTGCCGGCCTTCCTACTCTCCGGCTTCGCGTTCGCGCTCGACCAGATACCGGTGTTCCTGCAGTGGGTCAGCTATCTGTTCCCCGCGCGGTTCATGGTGACGATCTCGCGCGGGGTGTTCCTGAAGGGCGCCGGCTTCACCGAGCTGTGGCCCGAACTCCTCTCCCTCGCCGTGTATGCGGCTGTGATGCTGGTGGTCTCGTCCATCCTCTACGGCAGGAGGTCGGCGCGATGAGTTTCCGGCGCATCCGGCTGCTGATCTGGAAGGAATTCACCCAGCTCAGGCGCGATCCCATGCTGATCCGGCTGCTGCTGATCATGCCCGTCCTGCAGTTGATCCTGTTCGGCTACGTGGTGGCGGTGGACATCCGCAACCTCGCTACGGCGGTCGTGGACCTCGACCAGACGTCCACCTCGCGCAAGCTCGAGGCCGCGTTCTCCGGCTCGGGCTACTTCACGATCACGCAGACCCCGGCCACGGAGGCCGATCTGCAGCCGCTGCTCGACACCGGGCAGGTCAAGGTGGCCCTGGTCATCCCGGAGGGCACCCAGGACCGGCTCACCCGCGGCGAGACCGCGCCGATCGGCATCATCGTGGACGGCTCCGACTCCCAGATCTCGTCGGTGGCCAGCGGGTATGCGTCCCAGATCATCGCGCAGTTCAACACCGACCGGATCGCCGAGCAGGGAGTGGACGTGGTCGCCCCGGGCATCGACGCGCAGGTGCGCGTGATGTTCAACCCCACCCTCGACCCGGTGAACACGATGATCCCGGGACTGGTCGCGGCGATCATGATGATCTCGCTGATGGCGATCATGAGCCAGGCGGTGGTGAAGGAGCGGGAGTCCGGGACGCTGGAGCAGATGTTCGTCACGCCCATCCACGCCACCGAGTACCTGATCGGCAAACTCACGCCCTACGCGGCGCTGGCGGCGGCGCAGATGCTGCTGGTGGCCGCCGGCGGGGTGTTCTGGTTCCACGTGCCGTTCCACGGGAACGTCCTCGTCGTGCTGGTCGGGCTGGCCCTCTTCATGCTCACGTGCATCGGGCTGGGGCTGCTGGTCTCGCTCGTGTCGAGAACCAGGCACCAGGCGCAGCAGGCGGTGATGTTCATCATGATCCCGACGATGGTGCTGTCCGGGTTCATCTTCCCGATCCAGTCGATGCCGGCGATCATCCAGCCGCTCACGAACCTGATCCCGCTGACCTGGGCGCTGGAAGTGCTGCGCGGCGCCGCGGTGAAGGGCAGCGGTTTCGCGGCCCTGGCCGTCCCCATGATCGTGCTGGCGGGGTTCGCCGTGGTGATCTTCGGGGCGTCCATCGCCGCCACCCGCCGCCGGATCGCCGAGTGAGGAGGGACGGATGAACGAGAGCAGTGCCTCGCCACGCCGGGTTGAGGACACCGAACCCGCGATCTCCCTCCGCGGCCTGACCAAGACCTTCGGTGACTTCACCGCCGTGGACGGCATCGACCTGGACGTGCCGCGTGGCCAGATCTTCGGCTTCCTCGGCCCGAACGGGTCGGGAAAGACCACGACGATCCGGATGCTGACCGGCACGCTGCGTCCGAAGTCGGGACATGCGCACGTGCTCGGGGTGAACGTGGTGCGCCACCCCGACCGGGTGAAGCGCCGGATCGGCTACATGAGCCAGAAGTTCGCGCTCTTCGAGGACATGACGGTCGACGAGAACCTGAAGTTCTACGCCGGCGTCTACGACCTCGACCCGCAGGTGTTCGCCGCCCAGCGGGAGTACGTCCTGCGGATGGCCGACCTGGTCGGGCGCGAGGACGAACTCACCCGCAATCTGTCGGTGGGCTGGCGGCAGCGGCTCGCGCTGGGCGCGGCGACGATCCACGAGCCGGAGCTGCTGTTCCTCGACGAGCCCACCTCGGGCGTCGATCCGGTGGCCCGGCGCCAGTTCTGGGACCTGCTCTACGACCTGGCCAGCCGCGGCGTCACGCTGTTCGTGACCACGCACTACATGGACGAGGCTGCGCACTGCAACCGGCTGGCGTTCATCTACCGCGGCCGGATCATCGCCGACGGCAGTCCCGCCGAGATCCGCGCCGACCACATGGAGCAGCGCATCTTCGACATCACCACCCGGGACGTGGACGCCGTCCTGCCGGAGCTGGAGTCCGATCCGGAGGTCGAGGAGGCCTACCTGTCCGGCGCGTCCCTGCACGCTGTGGTGCCGGCGAGCTCCCCGCTCACCAGCGCGTCCCTGCGCGATCGCCTGGTCCAGCGCGGCCACCCGGACACCGTGGTCGCCGAGGTCGACCCGTCCATCGAGGACGTCTTCGTGAACCTGGTCGCCCGCCAGCGCTGAACCGGAAAGGAACCGTCCCCATTCCGGTTCACGGGGACGGTTCCATTCCGGTTCACTCAGCGCAACCAGGTGGAGGCGGCGACGATCACCGGGATCGAGGCGATCGTCGAGACGAAGATGGCGTCGCGCGCGAGCAGGGTGCGCACGTGGTAGCGGCTGGCGATCAGGTAGATGTTCTGGGCGGTCGGCAGCGCGGCGATCACGGTCACGGCCAGCAGGTCGGCCGGACGCAGGTGGAACACCCAGGCGCCGAGCACCAGCGCGATCGCGGGGTGCAGCAGCACCTTGATCGGCGCGGCCAGGGCGAGCTCACCGACGTGCGGCCCGCGACCGGGCAGCGGGTCGAGGCGCAGCGAGATGCCGAACGCGATCAGCATCGCCGGGACCGTGACCTGGCCGACCATCTCGATCGGCTGCCAGACCACCTCGGGCAGGTCGAGGTGGAGCAGGTTGAAGGCCAGGCCGGCAAGCGTGCCCACGGTGATCGGGTTGCGCAGCGGCAGGGTGAGGTAGCGGGCCCAGCTGAGCGTGCGGCCGTCCTTCCGGGCCGCGGACAGGTCCAGCAACGCCAGTGCCGCCGGCTGCATGATCGCCGTCTGCAGCAGCAGGATCGGCGCCATCCAAGTCATGTCGCCGAGTACGTAGGCCGCGACCGGGAGGCCGAGGTTGCCGGCGTTGGTGTAGACCGAGCAGAGCGTTCCGACCACCCGGCTGGGCAGGTCACCGCGTCCGAACAGCACCCGGGCCAGCATTAGGTACACGATCGCGCCGAGGGCGATGGCGAGCGTGGACACGGCGAGCGTCGCGCTGAACAGGTGCCCGGGATTGGCCCGGGCGACCAGCGAGAACAGCAGGGCGGGGGACGCGACGGTGAACGCGACCCGGGACAGCATCCGGCGGTGGGCCTCGTTGAGGACGCGGAAGTACGCCACCACCCAGCCGACCCCGATCACCGACCAGATGGTGAGGTATCCGCTCAGGGCCGCCTGCACCCGGTCAGCGTAGGCTCGCCCGATCTCCGGGTGGTCAGGATCTCACGCGCCCACAGCCGCACGAGATTCCCACAACTCGGCGGGGTGGGACGGCGAGGCGGCCGCATGACCCCTTGTGCCTAGGATGTCCCGGTGCCCGCACGCAACCACCTGATCGATCTCGCCCGGATCGCGGCGATGCTGATCGTGGTGGTCTTCCACGCCCTGCTGTGGCAGGTGCTCCTGGTGGACGGGCAGGTGCAGGTGGTGCCGTGGGCCCCGGGCCCGGTGTGGTGGGCGATCAGCTGGGTCATGACCATCGTGCCGGTGTTCTTCGTTGCTGCCGGCTATGCCAACGCCGTCGTCGTGGACACCTGGCGGACCACCGGCACGCCGTACTCCGCCTTCCTCACCCGCCGGGGCAGCCGCCTGCTCGGGCCCATGACCGTGTTCATGGTGATGTTCTCCGGCGTCGGCACGATCGCGGCGTGGGCGGGCTGGCTCCCGGACGCCGTCCTGCGCAGCACCCAGTTCGCGCAGCTGCTCTGGTTCGCGGTGGTCTACCAGTTGCTGCTGGGGGCCGCTCCGCTCGCGGTGTGGCTGCACGACCGCTTCGGCGGCTGGGTGATGCTGCCGCTCCTGGTCGGCGCGATCGCCGTCGACGTCGCCGTGCGGACCACCGGCGACCTCGGCCTGCAGTGGCTGAACCTCGCCCTCGTCTGGCCGCTCGCGCACCAGTGGGGCATCGCCTACCACCGCGGCTGGTTCCGTACTTGGTCGGGCGGGCGGCTGGTCGCCGTCCTCGTCGCAGCCCTCGCGCTGATCGCCGTCCTCGTCTTCGGGTTGGGTTACCCGCCCGCCGCTCCGGCGTGGGCCGATGTCCTGGT
This sequence comes from Propionibacteriaceae bacterium, assembly GCA_020438595.1. Next base: position 10,986 of record JAGQUI010000027.1, read on the forward strand.
GGCGAACCTGCTGCCGCCCACGCTCGCCATCCTGCTGTTGGGGCTGGCCCAGACCTGCGCGCTCGCGCTGCTGGAGCGGGCCGGGGTCGCCCGTCGGCTGAGCGCGCGCGCGTCCGGCCTCGTACGACTCACCAACGCCCTGCTCCTGACCATCTACCTGTGGCAGGTCCCCGCCATCGTGGTGGGTGCAGGCCTCACGATCGGGCTGTCGTTGCTGCTGCCCCCGCTGACACCGGTCCTGATGAGCCCGCTCATGCTGATCGCCGTGGTGCTGGCCCTGCTCGCGGTCGCCGCACCCGGGATCGCCCGGCTGGACGCGCGCTGCATCCCGCGGCGCGGACCGGGCCCCGCGCCCCGCGGGCTCGCCGAGGCGGGCTACGCCCTGTTCGCGGCCGGCACCTGGGCGGTCTGGCAGTTCGGTGCGGTGCTGCACCCCGGCGATCCGGCGGCGATCGCGGCCGTTGCGGTCTTCGCGCTCGGTGTCGCGCTGCTGCGCCGGGCCACAACTACCTAGGGGGTGTCGGCGCTGCTCGTCCGCGCTGGTCCGCTGACTAAGCTGGCCCCCGGAACGAGCGGTGGAGGCTGTATGGACCCGACCCAGTGGGGCGTGCCGTTCCCCCTCGCCGTCGCCGCCCTGTTCGTGATCGTGATGTTGCGTGCGAACGGCACCTACTGGCTCGGCCGGTTGGGCACCGCGGGCGTCCGGCACACCAGGCTGGCCCGACTGCTCGACTCCCCCGGCTACGTGCGGGCCACCGAGCGCATCGACCGCTTCGGTGCCCCGGTGGTCGCGGTCTCGTTCCTGACCATCGGCTTCCAGACCCTGGCGAACCTCGCCGCGGGCGCGACCGGCATGAAGCTGCGGCACTACCTGCCCGCCGTGACCATCGGCTCGGTGGCGTGGGCACTGCTCTACGCCACCCTCGGCACGGTCGGGGTGGACCTGTTCGGACGCCTCTGGGCCGTCTCGCCGCTCCTGGCGATCGCCCTGGTCGTCGTCGCGGTCGCCGCGATCGCCGGCTACGTGCTCTGGCAGGCGCGGCGACGGACGCGAACCACGCCCGAACCACAGGCGACCGACAGTTCCGTCGCCTAGCATTCCGTCATGGCCGAGATCCGGAAGTTCGACCCCGCCGCAGGCAACGCGATCGCCCAGGCCCTGAAGGCCGCGATGGGTGAGCCGGTGCGGCCGAACCAGCCCGGCGCGCCGACCACGCCCCGCGCGCAGGAACCTGCGGCGCCGACGACCACATCGTGGGTGTCGCTGCGGGTGACGAAGCAGGAAGTCGAAGAGCCCGACGAGGACTGACCGGCGTGGACGCACTGTCGTTCACAGCCGAGCTGTGGTGCGAGTCGGGTGGCACCTGGCGGTTCGTCACCGTGCCCGGGGATCTCTCCGACGTGATCCGGTTCGAGTCCGGCCCACCGTCCGGCTTCGGCGCGGTGAGGGTGGAGGCGACGGTGGGTGGCACCACCTGGCGGACGTCGGTGTTCCCGTCCGCCGGACGCGGCGCCTACGTGTTGCCGATGAAGGCCGCCGTCCGGCGCGCCGAGGACCTCGAGGACGGCGATCCCGTGCCCGTCACACTGCGCCTGGTCGAACGCTGAAACGACAACCGGCCGACCCCCTCGGGGCCGGCCGGTTCTCGTCGGTGCTCAGCTGCAGCCGCTGGTGGCGCCGCAACCCTCGCAGATGTAGCAGGAGCCGGAGCGCCGCATCTTCGTGCCGCACGTGAGGCAGAGCGGGGCGTCCACGCTCATCCCGGACAGCTTCTCCAGCACCTCGGCGGTCGAGTGCGCCTCCACCGGCACCAGGGCGGGCTGGTTCGGCCCGTCGGCGTGCACGTGCACGTTGTCGGCCTCGTCGTTCTTCAGCGACTCGGACTCGATCACCTCCGCCTCGTCCTCCTCGGAGAGGTACTTGCCGGTCTCGACGTACCGGGCCCGCTCGGCCGCGGTGTAGATGCCGAGCTCGGCGCGCTCGTCGAACGACAGGTAGTCGAGGGAGAGCCTGCGGAAGATGTAGTCCATGATCGACTGCGCCATCCGCACGTCCGGGTCGTCGGTCATGCCGGCCGGCTCGAACTTGAGGTTGGTGAACTTCTGCGCGAACTGCTCCAGCGGCACGCCGTACTGCAGGCCGATCGAGACCGCGATCGAGAAGGCGTCCATCACGCCGGCCAGGGTGGATCCCTGCTTGCCGAGCTTGAGGAACACCTCGCCGAGGGCGCCGTCGTCGTACTGGCCCGAGGTCATGTAGCCCTCGGCGCCGGCCACGGAGAACGACGTGGTGCGGCTGATCCGCGACTTCGGCAGGCGCTTGCGCCGTGCCCGGTACTCCACGCGCACCTCCGGCTCGGCCTTGGCCTCCGACTTGGACTCCGCCTTCGCGTCACTGAGCGGCTGGCCGACCTTGCAGTTGTCGCGGTACACCGCGAGCGCCTTCAGGCCCAGCTTCCAGCCCTGCAGGTAGACGTCCGCGATCTCCTCC
>JAGQUI010000280.1 GCA_020438595.1 Propionibacteriaceae bacterium
GCTCACCTCGGCCGGCGCCGCGAGGCGCTCGACCAGATCGACGAGCTCGTCGCCGGCGATCGGCTTGCTGAGGTAGGCGTTCATCCCGGCGGCGACGAGCCGCTCGGCGTCGCCGCGGAGGGCGTGGGCGGTGATCGCGATGATCGGCGTGCGGGCCCGCCTCGGGTCGTCGAGGGCGCGGATCGCCCGGGTCGCGGTGATGCCGTCGAGGACCGGCATCTGCACGTCCATCAGGATGACGTCGACCGGGTCGGCGAGCGCCGCCTCGAGCGCCAGCTGGCCGTTCGTCGCGGTCCACGCGACGTCGATCCCGCTCGCGTGCTCGAGGATGCTGGACAGGGCCATCCGCGACAGCGAGTCGTCGTCGGCGAGCCCGACCCGGATCGTCCCGCTCATGGGGCCGCGGGGGAGTCGAGCGTGAGCACCGCCAGCCACTCCTCGTCCATCGTGGTGGTGCGCAGCAGCCCGCCGCACGCGCGGGCCCGTTCCTGCAGGCCCTGCAGGCCCAGCCCGGAGGCCGGGGGTTGCCCGTGGGGTGGCCCGGTGAGTCGGTTCGCGACCACGACGGACGCGTGCTCGGGTGTGGCGACCAGCGTCATCCGGACCCTTCCCGGCGGGGCGCTGTGGCGCAGGACGTTCGTGGTCAGCTCCCGGACGGCCAGCCGCAGCACCTCGTCGCGGTCCGGCTGCCCGGCTTCGTCGTTCATGTCGAAGTGCGCCTCGGGCACGAATCCCCGGGAGCTGAGCCGGGCCAGGCTCGCCTGCCACTCGCGGCGCACGGACTCCGGAGTGGACGGGGAGAGCGCCGAGAGCGCGGTGTCGGTGCGCAGGCAGCCCAGCATCGCCCGCAACTCCTCCAAGGACTCCCGGGCCTCCGCCTGCACCGCCTCCAGACCGGTGCGCAGGTACGACGGCATCCCGTTCCTGGTCAGCAGGTCCGTGGCGATCAGGACCACGTGCGACATCGGCGCGGCGACGATGTCGTGCATGTCGCGGGCGAGTTCGGTGCGCTCGACCTGGCGCCGCAGCAGCGCGAGTTCCTCGACCGCCTCCACCCGGTCGGCCTGCGCGCGGAGCAGGGAGCCCACGGTGGCCACCGCGATCAGCACGAAACTGAACGCCACCGTGGAGGCGGCGTCCTGGCCACCCAGGGCGGCGTCCAGGAGCAGCCCGGCCAGGCCGCTGCCGAGCACGACGAGCCCCAGCCAGCCGGGCCGGTGGGCGCCGGTGTCGAAGACGGCGACGAGGAGCAGGATGAAGCCGGTGGCGGACGTCTCCCACGGCACGGCGGCACTGACCACGAAGAGGACGGCCACGCCGAGCCAGGCGAGCCGCCACACCGATGCCGCGCCCGCGAACACGATGGTGGCGATGCCGATGGCCACGCTCCACCCGGGCAGTGTGCCGACGCGGATGTCCGCGATCAGGACCCAGATGGCCAGGGCCAGCGCGCCGGCCTGCAGGATGCGCCGCGCCCGCACACCGAGGCCGCTGTGCGCCCGCGTCCTGGCGGGCTCGACGGCTCGTTCCCCGGGGGTAGGGTCCATGGCGGCACAATAGCCGCCACGCTCGCCCGCGGAGCGGATTCGGGGTGTCCGTCAAGGATTTCGGTTCGCCGTCGGAAGACCCGCTGGTTAAGGTTGGGCCAGGGAGGCCGTGTGGAACTCGACCAGGTGTTGTTGACCGGCTCCCTCGTCCTGCTCGTTGCGGTCGTCGCGGCCCGGCTGGGCACGCGGCTGGGCCTGCCCTCCCTGATCCTGTTTCTCGGTCTCGGCGTGGTTCTGGGCGCCGTCGTCTATGACTTCGAGGACGCCAACCTCGCCCACGCCCTGGGCTTCGCCGCGCTGGTCCTGATCCTCGGCGAGGGCGGCTTCAACACCCGCTGGTCGGAGATCAGGGGAGCCCTTCCGGCGGCACTCCTGCTGGCCACCGTCGGGGTGGGCCTCTCGATCGCGGTGGTGGCCGCCTTCGGCTACTACGTGCTCGGGCTGGACGTGACCACGGCGATCCTGCTCGGCGCGATCACCTCCCCGACCGACGCGGCCGCGGTCTTCTCCGTGCTGCGCAAGGTGCCGCTGCCGTCCCGGTTGCGGGCCATCATCGAGGCCGAGTCGGGCTTCAACGACGCCCCGATCGTGCTCCTGGTGGCGACCGCCACCGAATGGTCCCTCGGCGAGGGCGGGGGCGAGGGCCCGGTCCTGCTGGTCGGCGTCATCCTGCTCGAGCTGCTCGGCGGCGCCATCCTCGGTGCGATCCTCGGCTGGGTGGGCGTCCGGGCCCTGCGCAGCATCGCGCTCCCGGCGTCCGGCCTGTACCCGCTGGCGGGGCTGGGCTGGGCCGTGATGGCCTACGGCCTGGGCAGCTGGCTGCACCTGTCCGGCTTCGCAGCCGTCTACGTCACCGCGGTGGTGCTCGGCAACGGCGAACTGCCGCACCGCCACGCCACCCGGTCGTTCGCGGAGGGCGTCGGCTGGATCGCCCAGATCGGCCTGTTCGTCATGCTCGGCATGCTCGCCGAACCGCAGCGCGTCACCTGGACCACCGGCCTCGCCGCCCTCGCGGCGGGCGCCGTGCTCACGTTCGTGGCCAGACCGCTGTCGGTGTTCGCCTGCCTGGTCTGGTTCCGGATCCCGTGGCGAGAACAGGCGTTCATCTCGTGGGCGGGCCTGCGCGGCGCCGTGCCGATCATCATGGCGACCGTGCCCCTCGCGGCGGGGGCGCCGGGCGCGGAAGGCCTGTTCGACCTGGTCTTCGTGTTCGTGGTGGTGTTCACGCTGCTGCAGGCGCCCACCCTGCCGTGGGTCGCCCGGATCCTGAAGGTCTCCACGGGCGAGGACGCCACGGACGTCTCGGTCGAGTTCGCGCCCCTGGACACGATCAAGGCCGACATGATGCAGGTGCACGTGCCCGACGGTTCACGGTTGCACGGCGTGTCGATCCGCGAGCTGCGGCTGCCGGCGAACTCGGTCGTGTCGCTGATCGTCCGCGACAACGAGCCGTTCACGCCGAAGCCCGACCACATCGTCCGCACCGGCGACGACCTGCTGATCGTGACCAACGGGGCCGACCGGCAGAAGGTGGAGAACCGGTTGCGCAGCATCTCCCAGGGCGGGCGGCTCGCCCGCTGGGTGCCGGAGGACTGAGCTACTTCTTCTTCGTCGTCTTCTTGGACGCGGTGGCCGTCGGGCTCGGCGATGCGGACTCGTCCGGCGCCGGGCTGGCCGACTCGCTCGCGGCGTTGATCACCGGCAGGCAGACCGGGCCGTCCACGGCGATCGTGGTGGGCAGCGTCTTGAGCATCTCGTACTTGGTCGGCAGGATCACGTCCACGACATGGTCGGCCCGGCCGTCGCCCTCGGTGGCCACGGTGCCGCCGAACGCCTGCGCGACGAGGCGCACCTCGGGGTCCTCGGCAGAGTTGCCGACCACGGTGACCACGTCCACCTCCCGGTCGGAGTTGCCGTAGGTGACGATGTGGTAGCCGAAGGAGAGCAGGACGAAGCGGACCCGCTTCGCCGCGCCGCCGGTCTCGCCGCCGTTGAGCACCCGGACCGAGACCTTGTCGGACGTGAGTTCGGACCCCACGTCCTGGGTGACGCAGGTGGCCTCGGGACGCGCGGTGTCCAGCGTGACCTGCTTGTAGCCCCAGTACGCGCCGTAGCCGAGCATGCCGAGGAGGAGCAGCAGCGTCACAGGCGTCTTCAACACCTGGACCACCTTGCGTGCGTTCACTCCCGGCCCCTCCTCAGCACGACACGAACCCGGCCAAGACTACTTGAGTTCCAGAACGCGGGCGTGCATGGTCTGGCGCTGCTGGAGCGCGGCCCGCAGGGCCCGGTGCAGCCCGTCCTCGAGGTAGAGCTCGCCGTTGTACCGCACCACGTGGGCGAACAGGTCGCCGTAGAAGGTGGAGTCCTCCTCCAGCAGTGCGTCCAGGTCGAGGTTGCGCTTGGTGGTGACAAGTTCGTCGAGGCGCACCTGCTGGGGGGCGATCGCCGCCCACTGCTTCTGCACATAGCCGTGTTCGGGGTAGGGGCGGGACTCACCGACGCGCTTGAAGATCACGCGCCGAGTCTACGGGACGTCGCTGAAGCCTCCCTGAGACGCCGAACGCCTCCGTTCCGGTCGAACGCCTCGACTTGGGTAGGGGCGCTCGACCGAAACAGAGGCGCTCGGCG
>JAGQUI010000281.1 GCA_020438595.1 Propionibacteriaceae bacterium
CGGCCCCGGACGCGGCAGGGCCAGTCCCGCTCGTCGCGGCCGGCCACCTCGGCCGGTCAGGGCGCGGTCGCGTTCTCCCGCCAGGGACGCCGCCGCAGCGGCACCCGCCGCGCCGCCTGACCGGCACTCATCGGGCAGACTCTGCCGACTACCCGGTGAGCGACCGCCGTCGCGCGGCGAGTTGGCGAACCAGCGTGCGGCGACGGTGGGGGTCCCAGGGCAGCACTCCGTCGTCCAGTTCATCCGCAACCGCCTCGGTGGCACGGAGAACTTCGTCAAGTGCCCGCTCGATGGCCGCAGTCGACAGTCCGAGGGCGGCGCCGAACGCTTCGAAGCGCCTCCGGCCCAGGTTTGTCGCGGTGCCCTGGAGGGTGAGCGCCATCGTCCGGTCGCCGTAGGGGAGGGTGCTGGGGATGTCGTAGATCGGTGCGACCCGCCACTCGCCGCCAGGTTCCTGCAGGATCGAGACGTTCTTGGCGTGCAGGTCGCCGTTTCCGGTGAGCCAGGCGAGCAGGAACTGCTGGAAGCACGCGCGTGCCGCGACCGGTTCGGCGGCGCAGGCGGAGCTGATCGCCGTACTGACCTCTTCGCTGGTCACGTTGTACTTGTCGGCCGGGTACCGGCTGAGAAGCTGGCAGGCATCTTCGACCGCGAGGTGGAGCGTGCTGCCGTCGGAGCGGACGCGCCGGTCGAACCGGGGTAGCAGCAGGCCCGGACGGCCGTCCCTGTCGTGGACGATCTCGGAGGCGACCACCGGGTGTTTCAGCCGTCTGGCCACGCCGAGGAAGTAGTGCTCGTTCACGACGGCGTGTGGGTAGTCGGGTGGGTCGATCTTGATGATGGCCGCGCCCGCACCGAGCTTGACGGGGAGGGTGATCATGCCGGCCGAGAGCTTGTCCTGTACTCCTGCGATGCCCACTCGATCCACGAACCCCGCCTCGGCGAGCAGATCCGTGAACCGGATCTCCTTGAGATCGCGCGAGTCCGACACGGTGGGGATGACCCCAGACGCCTCGTCTCCCTCGGCGACGACCACGACGTCTCCCACGGTGTCGGACCCGATGGCCAGCAGCAGGCTCAGTTCGTCGTCGGACGATGTCTTCACCTGTCGGCGAAGGGCGTTCAGCCGACGTCCTTCGGGCAGCAGACCGGCGAAGAACGGCGGCACGGCACCCGCGCTCGTCTCGACGGCCTCGGTGAGGGGCAGCGAGTGAGCCACAGGCGGGCCGTCGTAGTCGGTGAGGTACTCGAATCGGACGCCGGAGGTGGTTCTGGTCAGGGTGGCTGCCGGGCGTCCAGCCTTGTACACCTCCGCGCGATCAGTGCGCCGCCGCGTCGGGGGCACGTCACTGCCCTCGCAGGTCGAGGCGCAACTCCAGCCCCAGGACGGTAAGCAGCGCGGTGAGCTTGTCCAGGCGAACCGAGAGCTTCCCTGACTCCACAAGCCGGACGAATCGTTCGGACACCCCGGCCAGTTCCGCGGCCTCGGTCTGCGTCAGGCGCAGATCGGTCCGCCGTTGCTGACACTTCTCTGCCAGTGCATCCATGCGATCTCCTTTAGGCACGATCGTGCCGATATGGTCAATGATTGGCCGGCAGGCGCTGTTCGTCAAGACGAAGCGGCAAGATTGTGCCGGTTGCCGTCAGTCGGGTAGGTCGGCGGTGCCGCAATGGGGCACGTCCGGCACGATCTTGCCGGATACGGTTGGTGTTCTCGTTGCTGGATTGTGGATAACTCCGGACGCCGGGAAGTTGTCCACAGGCGTGTTGTCGGTGGACCTGTCTTGTCAGGGGCCGCTCTCATGCTGGCTCCATGACGACATCGACACAGACCTTCACCGGCCGCGAGGACCGCCAGCGCGTCCTCACCGACATCCTCAGCCAGGCGCCCGCCGTGCCCGGCACCACACTGATCGCCCACGTCGACCGGGCCATCCTCGAGGTGCTCGGCGTGCGGGTGCTGCCCACGCCAGAGCCCGTCTTCGATGATGAGGACTGCTTCGTCCGGGACCTCGTCCACCGCCTGAACGGGGAGCTCTGCGAGGCGGCACAGATCCTCGTTCCCGAGCGCACCTGGGATGGCACGACGAACGGTCCCATCACCGGTGAGCTGGTCACCGTGGTCTGTCGCGAGGGCGAGGCGACCATCACCCCGGCCGAGGCCCAGTACTTCTGGGGTTGGCGCTACAGCAACCACCTCACGGCGGCCTTCGACAGCGACATTTACGCGGTCACGCCGCAGGGCTGGGTGGCGCTGATGGGCGAGTGGTCCGGTAGGGAGCCTGCGTTGCCCGCACCACGACGGCTGCGCCTGGTGCCCGAGGTTCAGGAGGCGGAGGCCATCCTCGCGGACGCGTCGTCGGCCCTCCTCGATCCGCCGCAGGGGGAGTGCCTGCTCTGCTACGTCGGGCGAATGGTGGACGAGTTCGGCTGCGACGGACGCCTGCGGTTCGCCACGCACTACCGCGACGCTCGAGCACCGAGCGCTACCGCGTTGGAGCGCCGGCTGGGCCGCCGGGGCGGCTACTGCGACTGCGAGATCTTCCTGAACGGCTACGACCTGCGGCCGGAGTTCTGGACGCCGAGGCCGCGCAGCTGGCCAACGCGTGCCGCGGTGCTGGCGTCCAGCTCAGCTCGGTGGACGCCCTGCTGGCCCAGCTCGCGATCGCCAACGACCTCATCCTGCTCACCGCCGACCGGGGCTTCGAGAATGCGGCCCGGGTAATCCCGCTACGGGTGTGGCGGACGGCCGGCTGAACGCCTGCGCAGTTCTGTTCACCTCGTGTATGCCGCGCGAGCCGCCCGGATCAGTAGGGTGGACGTGCGCGAGGACGCGCGGACCACCGGACCGCGCCGAGGCAGGCAGCCAGTCGGCGACGAGAGACAGGGGGAGGCCCTCCATGGGACTCATTCAGGCAGCGATCGGAGCAATCGGCGGAACTCTGGCCGACCAGTGGAAGGACTTCTACACCGTTCCGGACGGCCTCGCGCCGACCGCGGCGCTGTTCGCGGCGGTGCCGCGCGGCCAGAACGCCGGACGCGGCTCGAACACCCGCGGCTCTGACGGTGTGATCAGCAACGGCAGCCGGATCCTCGTCCCCGAGGGCTACGGCCTGGTGCTGATGCAGGACGGCGCCATCACCGGCTTCGCCGCACAGGCGGGCGCCTACGAGTGGAACTCCGAGGCCCAGGACTCCCAGTCGATCTTCGCCGGCAACGACCTGATCGGCTCGACCGTCACCACCTCGTGGGAGCGGTTCAAGTTCGGCGGCCGTCCCGGCACCCAGCAGCGGGCGTACTTCGTCACCCTCAAGGAGCTCCCGAACAACCGCTTCGGCACCCAGTCCGAGATCTACTGGGACGACGCCTACATGAACGCCCAGGTGGGCGCGGTGACCCGCGGCACCTACACGCTGAAGATCGTCGACCCGATCCTGTTCATCAAGACCTTCGTGCCCGCGGCCTACCTCGAGCCGGGCCGGGTGTTCGACTTCACCGACATCGAGAACGACGCGGCCGCCCAGCTGTTCAACGAGGTCGTGGGTTCGCTCGCGCCCGCCCTCTCGATGTACACCAACGACCCCGCGAAGGGGCGGATCACCAAGATCCAGCAGGACTCCGACGGCTTCGCCCGCAGCCTGGCCGCGGCGGTCGAGGAGAACTACCAGTGGCAGGCCGAGCGCGGCCTGACCATCGTCGCGACGGCGATCCTCTCCATCGAGTACGACGAGATGACCCGCGAGCTGCTGCGCAACGTGCAGCGTGCCGACGCCCTTTCGGGCGGACGCGGCAACTCCAACCTGCAGGCCTCGGTCGCGGCCGGCTTCGAGTCGGCCGGCCAGAACCAGGGCACCGGCGGGCTGATGGGCATGGGCATGGCCGCCGGCGCGACCGGCATCGGGGCCCTGCAGCAGCCCGTCCAGCCGGCCGCTCCGCAGGCTCCCGCCCCGCAGGCCCCGGCCCCCGCGGCGGCGGCCGCCCCGGCCGACGACCCGGTGGCCAAGTTGGCGAAGTTCAAGGAGATGCTCGACGCGGGCCTGATCACCCAGGCGGACTACGACGCCGCGAAGGCCAAGGCACTCGGGCTCTGAAAGAGGACGTCGGAATGAGCGACTCCCAGGCCACGCCTGAGGGGGTGGCCGGCCCGGGCCAGCCCGGTGCCGTGCCACCC
>JAGQUI010000282.1 GCA_020438595.1 Propionibacteriaceae bacterium
CAACCGGTCCCAGGTGGTGGTCAACGATGCCGCCAATGGACAGGTCTACGACCTCGAGAGCCTGCAACGGGTCGACAACTGGGACAAGGTCCAGGACGCGCCAACCGATCAGACGGTCGTAGACGAGCAGCTGGTGCAACAGGACAAGGAGAAGCCGAAGGCCAACCCCGACCACCTCGGTGCGCGGCCCGGTCGAACCACGATCCTGCACGTGCTCGACAACGACACCGACAAGGGTGGCCACATCCTGTCCATCGCTGGCGTGACCCAGCCGGGCAACCCCAACGCCTCGGTGAGCATCGCCCCGGACGGTCAGACGCTGATCTACAAACTGACCGACCAGGGCGGGGACTCGGACTTCACCTATCAGCTCAGCAATGGCGTGGCGGAGGAGAAGGGCGACGTCAACGTCCAGGACCGTGGCCTGACCGAGAACGAACCGCCGGTGCTACGCGAAGGTGCCTCCGATCCGTCGCTCACGGTGGCATCGAGCGGGACCCTGCCCATCCAGGTACTCGACCAGTGGCGCGATCGGGACGGTGACCCGGTGGCTCTCGCGGGCGCGTCGGTGTCGGCGGGTACGACGAACCTCACTTCCGACGGGCGGATCGAGCTCACGGCGCAGGCGACGAGTGAGGCCGCACAGGCCAAGGTCACCTATCAGGTCTCCGACGGTCGATCAGAGCCGGTGGCACATGACCTGACGGTCGACGTGCTCGGATCGGCCGAGATCAAGGCCGCTCCGATCGTCACCCAACCCGATGTCGGGCGGGGCGAGGTGGGCCGTCCCATTGTGATCACGCCGCTCATGAACGACATCCCGGGTGCGGACCCGCTCAACCCGAAAGCGGTCATGAAGCTCGCCGGCCCGGTGGGGGCAAAGGAGGGGCTGGACGTCCAGACGGACCTCATCTCGGGCCAGGTGTCGGTGACCGGTTCGCAACCTGGGCACTTCTTCCTCGATTACTCCGCAGCCTTCGGAAGTGCGGCGGTCAGCCAGGGCGCCTTGCGGGTGGACATCGATCCGGCGAGGGAGGACAGCCGCTCGCCGGTGGCCGTCCCCGACCAGGCGGTCGTGCGCGGCACGGGGTCGGTGCTCGTGGACGTCCTGTCCAATGACTCCGATCCGCTGGGGTCCGTGCTCACCGTGCAGTCGGCCGCGGCAGCCAACCCGTCCCAGCTCAAGGTGGCCGTGGTCAGCGGTCACTGGCTCAAGCTGACTCCGTCGACCGCGGCGCTGACCGAGAACCCGACCATGGTCACGTACCGACTCTCCAACGGTGTGTCGGAGCCAGTGGACGGAGTGGTCTCGGTCACCCAGTTGCCGACGGCAAGTCCTGATCAGATCCTCACCCGACCGGACTACGCGACGGTTCGGACCGACGACGCGACGTCTATCAGGGTGCTCGAGAACGACGCGGCGCTATCCGGGGCGACTCTCAGCCTACTCGGCAACGTCCCCGGGACCAAGGCAGCTGGCCAACTCAAGGTCTACAACCCGGGCGCCACCGATGCCTCCGCGGGTGACTTGGGCTCGGCCTACGTCAGCGGCGACGCCGTCCGTTACGTCGCGCCGCAGGGCCTCAAGGCCCAGACCAAGCTCATCGTCGAGTATGTGGCGCAGACGGAGGCCGGTGATCGCGCCACCGGGGTGATCGAGCTGACGGTCACGCCCGAGCCGACCGAGGCGATGACGAACCAAGCTCCGGCGCCGCGGCCCGTGGAGGCGCGGGCGGTCTCTGGCGAGACCGTGGTCGTGCCCATCGATCCGACGAACGCGGACCCGGATGGCGACTCGACGTCGGTCATCGGTATCGGCTCGGCACCCAAGCTCGGCCGAATTCTCGGCTACTCGCCGACCGGCATCACCTACCAGGCCTACCCGGACGAGTCCGCCCAGGGCACCGACACCTTCACGTACCTCGTCACCGATCGGTACGGGGCGACCGCCGCCTCGACGATCCGCGTCGGTGTGACGCCGCCGACGGTGCCCCAACTCGCCGTCCCTGCGCCGCTGTCGATCACTGCGTCCCCACGGTCGAAGGTGACGCTCTATCCGTTGTTGTCCGCGTCCTTCGGCAAGACCGACCCGGTCACGGTGCTGCCGCTCGAGCAGTTCGGCAAGGACCTGCCGGCCGGTGCCAAGGTCGACGACACGACCCAGGCGATCTCCGCCGTGGCGGGGTCGGCGAGCGACCGCCCCGTCCAGTTCTCCTACGGGCTGAAGGGCAACGCCGGTGAGAGTGCCCCGTCGACGGTGACTGTATTCGCGGTCGATGGGTTCAAGAATCCGCCGCGCCTTCAGGACACGACGGTCAAGCCCGACGGGACGGGTCAGGCGACGGTCGACGTGCTGGCCACGGCCTACGACCCTGACGGTGACGCGGGACGGCTCAAGGTGACCAAGGTCGGCCTGTCGACCGCCAAGGTCAGCGGTGGCAAGGTCACCGTCCCGGTGGGCAAGAACGTGCGCGCGGTGCCTTTCGAGGTCACCGACGAGTCCGGCGCCACCTCGGCTGCGGTGATCTACATCCCCAGTGAGGGCGTCGGCGGACCCTTCCTGCGCCCGGGCAAGACCATCACTGTCGAGGAGGGCAAGCCGATCACCGTCAAGGTGGCGGACTACGTCGAGGACCCGCAGCAGAAGCCGGTGTCGCTCACCCTGACCGATCTCATCACCGCTGGCCCGTCGGGCAAGGTGTCGGCGTCGGCGCCCAGCGGCACCGAACTGACGGTGACGGGCGCGCCGGGCTACATCGGACCGGGCGCCGTCGTCGCGGAGTTCACCAATGGCAAGACCCTCGACGATCCCGAGGGGATCAAGGCTTTTGTGGCGATCCCGGTCCAAGTGGGCCCGGAGACACCCGTGCTGCGTTGCCCGACCGATGTCATCCCAGTGACCCGTGGCGGCAAGGAGGTCAGCCGCGACATCACCAGCTTGTGCTCGGTGTGGTCCCCGACCAAGGACATGGCCGACAAGCTGACCTTCGAGGGGGCTTGGCAGACCCCGGTTGATGGCGTGTCGATCAAGAACGGTCGCGCCCTGGTCATCGACGCCTCCAGTGACTCAACCCCTGGACAGGCGGGCGTCATCTCGGTCACGGCGGCTGGCACCAAGGCGAAGCCGTCGCTGCTCAACGTTGTCGTTGTCGAGGCACCACCGGCGACCCTGTCGCCGATCTCCTTGCCGGAGATGAAAGCGGGCGAGGCGCGGCAGGTCGATCTGACGTCGTACTTCAGCTCCCCGTTGAAGGACCCGAAGCCGCACACGATCTCGATCACCAAGACCGTCGGAATGGATGCTCAGGCCTCGGTCAACGGCATGTCGGCGTCCATCACGCCGTCCGCCACGAGCCACGGGCGGATGGAGTTCCAGGTCGTCCTCTCCGATGTCACCGAGAAGAACCCCGCCGATCAAGCACGCCGGGTGACCGGGACCATCGGCTTCGACGTCTTCACCAAGCCGGATCCCCCCGGTCAGCCGCAGCTCCAGGCCACGATGATGTCGCGCTCGGTCACCCTCAGTTGGCCGGTCCCGCCGAGCAATGGCGCCCCAATCCTCGGCTACGAGGTCACGTGGAGCGGTGGCCGACAGGCGTGCCCGTCGACCCCATGCACCGTCCCCGGGCTGACCAATGGGGACGACTACACCTTCCAGGTGCGGGCCGAGAACAAGGCCGGCTGGTCGGACTTCTCACGCTCGGTCACGACGACTCAGGCGAACCGTCCCAACTCCCAGCCGCTCGCGGTTGTCGCGACCCAGACGGCGGCGGGTGACGGCACGGCCACGCTGACCTGGCCGTCGGCGCAAGGTGAGGGCTCGGCCATCACCGACTACATCCTCGCCTACAACGGCACCACGCAGGCCGTGGGCGGTGCGCTGACCGCGACCATCGCTGGCCTGACCAACGGACCGCCCATCCAGGTGACGCTGCAGGCTCGCAACAACTCGACGACCGGCCCGACCTCGACGGCGACCGTGTATGCCGCGGGCACACCGACTATTACATCCATGACGATCGCTTCACCCCAGACGGCGCAGGATGCGGTGGCCGTGGTGGCCACCTTCTCCGGAAACCTCAACGGACCAGCAGCCAGTGGGCTCACGATCGGTGGCTCCCGGAGCCCCGCGGGCAACATGGCGTGCAGCGCAACCATCAACGGTG
>JAGQUI010000283.1 GCA_020438595.1 Propionibacteriaceae bacterium
CACGATCAGGTCCGGGACGGCGCCCCGTCCGCCCTCGGTCGCCGGAGCGTGGATGACCACGCGTCCGTGCGGCAGGATCTGCCGCGCACCCGCCGCTCCCCCTGCCAGCAGCACCACGGCGGAGGCCACCACCTGCCCGACGCACGTGGTCTCCACCGCGGGACGCACGAACTGCATCGCGTCGTAGATCGCCAGCGTCGCCGGGATCGAGCCGCCGGGCGAGTTCAGGTAGAGCGAGATCGGTGCGTCCGGGTTGTCGTTGGCCAGGTGCAGCAGCTGGGCGATCACCGCGTTGGCCACCCCGTCGTCGATACCGGTGCCGAGGTAGACGATCCGGTCCGACAGCAGCCGGCTGTAGACGTCGACGGTGCGCTCGCCCGCGTTCGTGCGGGTCGTGACGTAGGGGATGGTGTAGCTGCTCATGCCGGCTGCCCCAGTCCGACCGGGTGGACGCGCGTGGGCAGCACCTGGTCGATGGAGGCGACGATCTGGTCGATGAAGCCGTACGCCACCGCCTCGGAGGCGCTGAACCACCGGTCGCGCCGGGAGTCGGCCTCGATCTTCTCCAGCGGCTGGCCGGTGTCCTCGGCGATGCAGCCCAGCACCACGTCCCTGGTGTTGCGCAGGTCGTCGGCCTGGATCGCGATGTCCATCGCCGAGCCGCCGATGCCGCCCGAACCCTGGTGCAGCAGGACGCGGGCGTGCGGCATCGCGTACCGCTTGCCCGGCGTCCCCGACGAGAGCAGGAACTGGCCCGCGCTGTAGGCCATGCCCACATTGATCGTGGCCACGTCGTTGGGGATCGCGCGCATGCAGTCGCGGATCGCCAGCATGCCCGGCACCGAGCCGCCCGGGGAGTTGATCAGGAACCGGATGTCGGCCTTCGGGTCAGCCGCCGAGAGCACCAGCAGGGCGGTGCACAGCCGGTTGGTGTTGTGGTCCTCCAGCGGCTCGCCGAGCAGGATCGTGCGCTGCTCGAACAGGGCCTCGGCCAGGCGGTGGTCCAGGTTCAGCACCCGGGGCGTGTCGTCGCTCATGCGCCCAGCCTGCGCGGCTCCGGACGCGAACCGGGCGCGACGCTGCTCTCAGCGGATCCGCCCACGGCGGACGCGGACCGGGCGGGTCAGAGCTTCGCCTGCCACTTCTCCGTCCAGACCAGGTCGTTGTAGGTGCCGCGGAACTCCGACTCCCCGGTGAGCTTGTCGACTACGAGCCGGATGGTGTCGGGGTTGTCGTGGTAGGCGTTGACGTAGGCCTTCACCATCGTCGCGTCGTGCAGGTGGGTCGTGTAGTTCAGCGAGACCATCACCGTGGGCACCTCATGGACGTACCACGGGCAGTCGGTGCTCATCGGCGTCTTCCAGCGGATCCGGTAGTTGTTCTCCGCGGCGTAGCCGACGACGTTGGCCACGACGATCGCAGCGTCCACCTCGTCCCTGTACTTCAAGGTAGCACCCTTGACGCGGCTTGTGCCGTCGTTCACGGTCACCTCGAAGCCCCGGCGTTCCAGTTCCTCCCTGACGTCGTCCAGCGCCCGCTGGCTGGCCTCGAAGATGCCGCCCGAGTCGGTGTCCAGGTAGTAGAGCCGGATCCGTCGGTGCGTCTCCGGACGCAGCGGCAACTGGTCGAGCGTGTTCTTGACCAGGGTGATGGACGCGTCCGCCGCCTCCGCCCGCCACTGCAGGTGCTCCGCGCAACCGACCACCGCCAGGTCCTCCCGGGCGCGCTGCAGCGTGCCGTCCGCCTGCTTGCGGTGCAGGTTCAGCTTCGCCTTCAGGCCCAGGATGCGGCGCACGGCGTCGTCGAGCCGCTCGGCGGTGATCACGCCGCTGCGCACCCCGTCGAGCATGAAGCCGAAGTCCTCGGCCATGTCGTTGAAGAACAGGAACATGTCGCACCCGGACGCGATCGCGCGCGGCACGTAGTCCTGCCGGCGCATCGCCGAGGTCATGCCGAGCATGTGGCTGGCGTCGGTCACGACCACGCCGTTGAACCCCAGCCGGGTCTTCAGCAGGCCCTGGACCAGCTCCGGGGCGAGGGTCGCCGGCATGATGTCGGCATCGGTGAGGCTCGGGTCGAGCAGCTTCGAGTACTCGGGCAGCGCGATGTGGCCGGCCATGATCATCTCCACGCCCGCGCCGATGTGGTGGGCGTAGACACGTCCGAACGAGTCGTCCCACTCGGCCGGGCCGAGCTCGTTCACGCCCAGCACCAGGTGCTGGTCGCGCTCCTCGGTGCCGTCGCCGGGGAAGTGCTTGATGCACACGGCGACGTCCTCACCCGCCGCCCGCATGCCTCGCGCCTTGGCGTCGGTGGAGCGGATCACGTCGTCGGCCGTGCTGCCGTGCGCCCGGGTGTTCACGATCGTGTTGCGCCAGTTGAGCAGGATGTCGACGATCGGGGCGAAGTTCAGGTTCACCCCCACCGCGGCGGACTCGCGGGCCGAGACCAGGCCGGTGCGGAACGGCACCTCCTCGGTGCGGGCGGCGTCGCACTGCGCGCCGCTGGCGATGTAGGTGCCGTCGTTGCAGCAGCCGTTGCCGCCGGACTCGCAGTTCGCCGCGACCAGCAGCGGGATCCTGCTGCTCGCCTGCAGCGCGTTGAGCAGGTCCTGCACCTGTTCCGATGTGCCGCCGTGGTAGCGGGCTCCGCCGATGTGGTACTTCGCCAGGATCTCGGCGTTGCTCAGGTTGGTGCCGCTGAACGAGTCGGCACCGAAGTGGAACAGGTTGAAGAACAGCTGGCCGACCTTCTCCTCCAGCTCCAGTCCGGCGAGGGTCTCTTCGACCCAGGCGTGCTGCTCGTCGTCCAGCTCGTAGGGGACGGCACGCAGGTCAACGGTTTCGGGCATTCGGGTTACTCCTCTTCGAGTGGTCTGTGGCTGGGTCAGTGCCGCCAGGGCGGCGTGGACGGGAGCAGCGCGTCGAAACCGGCGATCAGGTCGCGCTGGTAGTCGCCGGCGAAGGTGCCGGCCAGGAACCGGTCGAGGGCCTCGTCGTGGAAGCGACGCCACGAGGCGGCCTCAGCGCCCGGGTTGACCGGGTAGAACAGGACGCCGGCAGCGGCGGCGGTGTCGCGGTCGCCCGGGGCATCCCCGATCAGTAGTACGTGGTCTGACGGGTAGTGCCCGACGGCCGCCCGCTGCAGGTGCTGCAGTTTGGTGCCGTCCTCCTGGCCGGCGATCACGTCCATGTGGTCCGCCAGCCCGTGCTCGCCCCACTCCCGGCGCAGCGCGTCCACGGGGGTCGCGGAGACGACCATCAGGTCGGTGGTGCCCGCGGCGCGGGCGAGTCCCTCGCGGACCCACGGGAACGGGGGCACCCCCTGCACCATCTCGGCGATGCTCGCGTCGACCCCTTCGGTCCAGGCGAGCGCCCGGTCGAGCTCAGGGTCGGGATGCGTGCTCGCGTAGTCGAAGATGCCCGCGCGGCTGAGCGGGTACCCCGACGCGATGAACTCCCTGATCCGGTCGCCGCCGGGCAGCTCCACACCCCGCTCCGCGACCTCGGGCCGCTCGGCGAGCAGCTCGAACACGCGCACGAGCGCAGGCCAGCGGTTCATTCCCCGGGTGGTCGAGTACAGGTTCACGAACTCCGCGGTCTCACGGACCAGGGACGAGATCGGCTGCAGGTTCCAGTGCCTGATGGTGTTCGGGATGAAGCACTCCTTGTGCTTGATCTCCATCGCGTCGAACGCGCAGCCGTCGGAGTCGATGCCCACGAAGAACCCGGTCGACGGCCGGAAGTCGGCCAGTGTCGCGGGGTAGGTTCGGCTCATCCTGTCGACGTCGGCGGCGGTGGCGATGGCGGTGGTCACGGTGACTCCTTCGGTGGCTACTGGCACCACTACACCGGGCAGATGGCAAATCCGGCAAAGGATTGCCGTTCGTTGCCAGCCTCAGCCGTAGGTGTCCCTGGGACCACGCCCGGGAACGGACCGCCGTCCCTTTTTCCAGCTCGGCGCCTCGGGACCGACCACGACCACCCGGCTGACCGTGCCCTGGCCGAGCTGCTCGTTCAGGACGGCCACCAGCTGCGGGGCGATCGTGCGTAGCGACGTGGCCCACGTGGTGGACTCCGCCCGGACCGTGCGCACGGTGTCGGCGGACCCGATCGGCTCGGAGTGCTCGGCGTTCACCGGTCCGACCAGGGCCGGCCAGCGGGCC
>JAGQUI010000284.1 GCA_020438595.1 Propionibacteriaceae bacterium
TCTCGTTCGCAATGAGAAGGTCAGGGGTTCGAATCCCCTTAGCTCCACCACAAGATCCCTAGTCAAACCCACTTCGGTTCACCAGCTGATGAGTTATTCGGCTCTCGGCGTGCACCATCGTGCACCATCGGGACCTGCAATCCTTCCCTCGAAGCGCGCAACGCGGAGGCGAATCCCCTTGTCAGCGCAAGCTGCTCGCACCAAGCCCACCAACCCGCCTCCCTCAAAAAGAGAAGGTCACTGGTTCGCCCACCAAACCCCTCCGAGACGAGCAGCATCCGACACATAACCCCTAGCCACGTAGATTCAGGAGTCGAGTTCCTCAAGGACAGCTCGGAGCTGCTCGGTGAACGCCGGGAGGTCATCGAGCGCGGTGGCGTGGAGGACTTCGAGGTCGATGGACCAGTAACCGTGCACGATCCGGTTGCGCAGTTGGCTGGGCCGTGCCCAGTTCACGCCGGGGTGGGACGTCTTGAACTCGTCGGGAAGCTGGGCGGCCGCCTCTCCCAGGACAGTGAAGTTCCACAACAGCGCATCGCGGCGTTGCCGATCGGCTTCGATGGTCTCAACGTCGTGGCCCACGGCAAGTTGCTGGGCCTGCTCGGCGGCGTCGATCATCTCGCCGAGCAGAAGGATCTCACGCCGCGGCATAGAAGGGTTGGGCCTCGGCGAGCACACGGTCGCGGATCCGGGAGTTCAGCGCACGGCGGGAGACCAGATCGACCGGTCGGCCGAACACGGCCGCGAGTTCCTCGTTGAGGTCCTCGATCGCCCACCCGAGTCGTGTGCCCTCGGCGAGGGTGTAGAGCAGGTCGATGTCGCTCTCGGGACGCGCCACCCCGTGCACGACAGAGCCGAAGACCTCCAGGCGGATGACACCGTAGCGCTCGCACACCTCGCGCAAGCGCTCCAGATCGACATCCACTGCGAGCACTCCCGAAGTCTACGGGAGCAACGGTTGCCCGCACAGAACCGCCGAACTCGCGGATGGGTCTGATCGTCAATGTCACGCGCGGGGCGGTGGCAGGATTGCGGCATGCTCGAACGCTTCCTGGGTCGATATCGCGTTCATGAAGGTCGTCCCAAGAAGGTCCCGTTGCTTGGCTCGCCTTTGACCAAGATCGCCTCGGCACTGGGTGGGTGCAGCTTCGATACCGGGTTGTACCGCGTCTTCGCATCGGCGGAAGTGGCCAGTCGAACCGCGTTGGCCGCAGAAGCGTTCCCGGACTTCGCAGGCCGGATCCAGTGCTTTGGCATGGACTGGCTGGGTCGGCAGTTCGCTACCGACTCGGCGCGAGGTTCCAAGACCGACCCAGAAGTGCTGCTGCTGGAGCCCGGCACCGGTGAGGCACTGGAGATCCCGATCGCGTTGTCCAGGTTCCACGATGAGGAGTTGGTCGACTACGCCGACAGTGCGCTGGCTGTCGATTTCTATCGGGAATGGCTCGTCGGCGGTGGCAGGGCGCAGGCGATGGATGAGTGCATCAGCTACCGAACACCCCTGTTCGTCGGCGGTGCTGACGACACGACTAATCTCGAGATCTGTGACGTCGACGTCTACTGGACGCTCTGTGCGCAGATGTTGGCCCAGGTAAGGGACTTGACGGTCGGAACCCCGATCTCGAACACCATCGTCACCGAGTAGACGAAGTCGCCGTGGGAGATTCCCGGCCTCTCACACTGCTGCCTGTCCGCGCGGCGCGGCAGATCAGTGCGTTGGGTGTCAGGCGACGCGGGTTGCGAGGTCGTCGAGTTCGGCGCGGATTTTGGCGATCAGTGCCTTGGTGGTGGTGTCGGTCCCGGCCAGTTGGGCCAGGAGGAGATCCCGAGCCAGGGTGGAGACGGGCATACCTCGCTGTTCGGCCAGAAGGGTCAGCGCGTCGAGTTCCTCGGCGTTCAACCGAACCTGCAGGGTCTTGGCCCGCTGGTGGCCACGGGTCACCTTGGCTCCGGACGTGATTGCCGCATCCCGGTTCCGCTCGGCCGCCTCGGCCTCGGCCGCAATCAGATCACTGATCGACATCTGTTGGCTCCTCTCGATACCGGCGCTGGTCTGTGCTGTTCGACAGCCACGCGTTCACTCCCCACACCGTCGCCTCGTCGGGCAGCACGATCACCGTGACCAGCGCCCTGATCGAGACCGACCAGCCGATGATCCGGACCGATCGTCCCGAGACCGACGCCGGGTCTGGGTCAATGACCAACCGGTTGGGGTCGGCGAAGGCCTCCTCGGCGACGTCGGGGGTCAGCCCGTGCTTGGCGATGTAGTCGCCACGGTGCCGCCAGTCGATGCCTTCACCCACCACGCCATTGTAATACAGCCGCACTACACTCGCGAACCAGGAGCGATCACCCGCAGCCACTCGCGCCAAGAAGCGATCATCGGCAGATCCGCACGTTCGACGCCGGCGGAGCCGACCACCCGGCGCCACCGGATGTGTCCTGGCGCCGCACCAGATGGATCGCGTCCGCGCCGCGCTTGCCACCTTTCGGCGGCTCGTTCGACCCCGCGCTCCCCTGCCGTCCAGTGGGCCTCCGACAGGACTCCCTACAGCCGTCAATCTGCCCTGCCAGCCCGTGCACCTTCGTGCACCATCGGGGCTGTACAGGGCTGCCGCATGGTTACACCGGTTGCTATGCTCCGGCTTGTCAGAGGGCGTTTGGCCTTGTGGCGCGCATGCAGGATCGTCTTTCGCAATGAGAAGGTCAGGGGTTCGAATCCCCTTAGCTCCACGACACATTCTCTGGTCAAACCCGCTCTGGTTTCAGGCTGTCCGGGCAGGCCTCTCGGATCGGCTGCCGGTTGCCCTCGCCTTCGCGATCAGCTCCGACGCTTGCCCTTGACCTCCACCGAACCGGGCTCGCAGCCCGTGCCCCGGGGACGCGGCTCGCCACGCTGGTCCGTGGTCACGGTGCACGCACCGAGCGGCACCAGCCCCACCAGCGGGCTGTTGCCGGCCGGAAGATGGGTGCGGGTCGGCCCGCCGTTGTTCTTGAGCGGGCCGAGGTGCGGGTTGGCGCCGCTCACCACGTCGGTGGGGTCGCCGGCGCAGGCCGCGTCGTCGGTGAACGTGTACCCGCCCGACGCCAGGACTGCGGCCGGGCCGAAGGTGCAGCCGGGGCCCTTCGCGGCGACGAGCACGGACGTGCGGATCGAGACCGTCCCGCTGCGCGCGCCCAGGTTGCCCCCCTGCGGCGCCCGGTTCCGCCGGACGGTGGTGAAGTCGAGCGCGAGCCCATCGACGGGGACGATCGGCGCCACCGCCGTGCCCGCCTGGATGCCGCCGCCGGCGATCCCGGCCCGGTTCGCCGACACCGTCGAGTTGCGCAGGGTGACCAGCGCCGACTCCGCGACCTGCACCCCGCCGCCGTACTCCGTCGCGCGGTTCTTGCTGACGGTGGTGCCGATGACCTTCACCGATGAGCTCCCGGTCCGGCCGTCGAAGTAGGCCCCGCCGCCCCGGGTCGCGCGGTTCGCGGAGAGGGTCGACTGCTCGATCAGCAGCGGCGCCGCCTCCCGTGCCCAGACTGCGCCGCCGCGGCCACGCACCGCGGTCGTGTTCTTCCACAGGGTGGTCCTGTGCACCGCAACCGCCCCGTCGCTGTCCAGGTAGAGGCCACCGCCGTTCCCGGCCGCCGCGTTGCGGGCGACCCTGGACGCCGTGATGGTCATGTCGTGCCGGGCCGCGGTGAGGCCATCGGTGTCGGGCACGTGGTAGATGCCGCCGCCCGCCGATCCCGCGACGCCGGCCGTCCCGGCGCGGTTGCGGACGATCCGGCTCGACTCCACGACCAGCTCGCCCACCCGGCTGTAGATCCCGCCGCCCGGACGGCCGTTGCCGAGGGTCGAGTTGCGGGCGATCCTGCTGCCGGTGACGGTCATGATCGGGCTGGTGTCGCTGGGCGCCGGCTCGAGCGTGGTCACCGAGATGCCGCCGCCGGGACCGTCCGCGATGTTGTCGGTGATCCTCGAACCGGTGATGGCGATGTGGCGATCCGGCCCGACGGGGTCGAGGTCGTAGCTGAACCGGATGCCGCCATTGGCGTTGCCGTCCACGTCGCTCCCGTCGAGGTCCAGGCTCGCGCAGGCCGAGCAGACCAGGCCGGTGGAGCCGTTGTCGCCGATCGTCGAGCCGGTCACGGTGACCCGGGTGT
>JAGQUI010000285.1 GCA_020438595.1 Propionibacteriaceae bacterium
CCCCGGTCGGGACACGACGTCGAGGAGGCCGCGCTGGACGGCGTCCAGCCAGGCACGGACATTCGTGCGGGCCTGCGGAGTGTCGGGGTAGCGGGCGCGCAGGTGCAGGCCGGTGTCGTTGACGATGAACCAGACCATCACGCCGTCGTCGCGCACGATCGCCGAGACGTACTGGACGGCGGCGTCGGGCGGCAACGCGGGCAGGCGGCGGGTGTCCAGCCACGAGATCGCGAACATCCCGGACGCCACCGGCATGCCTCCGTACGGCGCGAGGATCGGCGCCAGCGGGTGGGAGCCGAGCACCATCGCCTCGCGGACGGCTCGCGCACAGGCCTGCGGATCGGGATCGGCGAGTTCGAGGACGGAGTTCGTGATGTACCAGCCCACCGAGTCGCGCCAGCGCTCCTCGTCCCGGCTGTGCACCGGGAACACCGCCCGCAGCGGCACCCCGGCCAGGTCCGCGGTGACCCGGGCGAGCACCGACATCGCCACCGCGATCGTCCGGACGCCCCCGGCGTGCGCCTGCTCGGCGAGCGCGGCCGCCTGCCCGGCGTCCAGCAGGTCGCGCACCTCGACCACGCTCGCCCGGGCATCGGCCGGATCGCCCAGCGGCAACGGGAACCTCGGCATCACGCCGCCGCCTGCGTCGAGGATCTCCGCCCAGCGCCGGTGCACCTCCGCCGGCGCCCGCGGGCGCGCCTCCAGCGCCGCGCTGTGCTCGGCGAAGCCGGCGGCGGGCGCGAACCCGGCACCGGCTGGACGTCCGGCCTCGAGGTCGGCCAGCGCCTCGTACAGGTCGCGCAGCACGACCAGGAAGGACCACATGTCCACGTGGGCGTGGTCGGCGCCGAGCACCACGACCGGCCGCGGGTCGGGCTCGCTCGCGTCCGGCAGCACCAGTGCCAGCCGGTACGACGGACGCTCGAACGGCGCGCAGGCCGCGTCGAACACCTCCCGCAGCACGTCCCGCGTCGTCCACCCCCGTGGCACCTCGTGCCCGATCCACTCCCCCGGCGTGACCTGCACCTCGTGCAGCGCCAGCCCGCCGGCGTCGTCGCGGGAGAACACGGTCCGGAACGTGCCGTGCCGGGCCACCACCGCGAGCCACGCCCGCGCCACCCGCTCGGGCCCCGCGTGCTCCGGCAGCCGGGCCGCGATCGCCATCCACGAGCCGGGACGCTGGCCCTGCCCGACGTGCCGGCCCTGGTCGAACGAGACCGGCAACCGGCGTCCCGTAGCACCTGCCAGCACCGCAAAACTGAGCAGTCTGCCTTGTGGGAGCGCCATCTGCGCGACGTTCGTCAGCCGCATGCCGCCCTACCCTAGGAGTCGAAAACGACTGATTGGTTACAGGAGGATCACGTGCCCGGCCTGGACGTTGAGGACGCCCGCCTCGACTACGACATCGCCGGGGACGCCGGACCGCTCGTGGTGCAACTGCACGGGCTCACCTCGTGCCGGGAGCGGGACGCCGCGCTCGGCCTCGACCTCGGCCGGGCACTGCGCGACCACCGGATCCTGCGCTACGACGCCCGCGGCCACGGCCGCTCCACGGGACGGGCGGACGTCGCGTCCTACGCCTGGCCCGCCCTCGCCGGCGACCTGCTCGCGCTGCTCGACCACGTCTCCCCCGACACCGCAGTGCACGGGGTCGGCACCTCGATGGGCGCCGCCACGCTCCTGCACGCCGCCGTCCGCGCCCCCGAACGGTTCGCCAGCCTCACCCTCGTGGTGCCGCCGACGGCCTGGGAGACCCGCAGGGAGCGGGCCGAGGCCTACCGTGCGAACGCCGAGCTCGTCGAGACCGACGGCGTGGACGCGTTCGTCGAGCTCGGCAGCACGGTCCCCGACCCGCCGGCGCTCGCCGACGCCCCACAGACCCGGCCGAGCGTCGCCGGGCCCCTGCTGCCCACCGTGCTGCGCGGCGCGGCGTCCTCGAACCTGCCCGCCCTGCAGACCATCACCGAGCTCGCGGTGCCGACGCTGATCCTGGCCTGGGCGGACGACCCGGCCCACCCGCTGCGGACGGCCGAACTGCTGCACCAGGCGATCCGGGGCAGCCGTCGGATCGTCGCCCGCACGCCGTACGGGATCATGGCCTGGCCCGCGCTGTTCGCCGACCACGTGACCGGCGCCGAGCACCGCCTGGCCGGCGCGCGCCTCGCCCGGGCCGTGGCCCAGGCCTGAGGGGGCAATGCGCGGGACGCCGCGGTGGCGCGGGATCGACCGGGCCTTGAGGATCGGCTGACCCGGTCCGAGGATGAGACCGGTGGAATGGTGAGCAGTTGTCCGACACAGATGCAGGATTGCCCGGCGCCGTCAGCGGGTACTCCTGTGACGGCCGCCCGGATCGGGTCGCCGGGTATGGGGGGAATGAACACGATGACCGGACCTGCGCGATGCAGCGCCTGAAGCCGGGTTTCGTCCTCGCCGGGCGGTACCGGCTGGAGCGGCCGATCGCCAGCGGCGGGATGGGCCAGGTGTGGCGGGCCGCCGACAGCTCCCTGGGCCGAACGGTCGCGGTGAAGGTGCTCCGCCAGGCCGAACCCGACCACGCCGCGCTCGAACGGTTCCGCGACGAGGGCATCGCCGCCGCCCGGCTCAGCCACCCCAACGTGGTCGCCGTCTACGACTTCGGTGAACTCGACGTGCTCGCCTACCTGGTGATGGAACTGGTGGACGGGCCGACGCTGGCCGCCCTGCTGGACTCGGCGGGCACGTTCGACCCCGACTGGGTGCGCAGCGTGCTGGTGCAGCTCGGCGAGGCCCTGCAGGCCGCCCACGCCCGGGACGTGATCCACTGCGACCTCAAGCCGTCCAACGTGCTGGTCGCCCCGAACGGCCTGGTCAAGCTGATGGACTTCGGCATCGCCCGGACGACCGCCGCGGGCTCGACCAGCGTCACCGGCGACACGCTCGGCACCGCCCACTACCTGAGCCCGGAGCAGGCCCTCGGCGCCGAGGTGACCGCCCGCGGCGACCTGTACGCCCTGGGCGTGCTCGGCCACGAGTTGCTCACCGGCCGCAAGCTCTTCGACAAGGAGAGCCCGATCGCAACGGCGCTGGCGCACGTGGACGAGCCGCCCCCGCCGCTGCCGCAGGACGTCCCGACCGACCTCGCCACGGTGATCACGGCCTGCCTGGCGAAGGACCCGGAGCGGCGTCCGGCCACGGCCGCGGCCGTCGCCGCGATGCTCAGCACGCCCGAGGTGCGCACGTCCGCCTCACCGTTCGCGGCGGCCCGCCGGGCGCCACTGCCGCGCCGGGCGCACGTGGACGATCAGCTCACCTCGTCGCGCCAGGAGAACTCCGGCTCGTAGCCGAGCAGGCGGCGCGCCTTGTCGATGCCGAGCAGTGTCTCGGTGCCCTGCACCGGACGGCTCAGCGGCACCCCCGGGAACACCTCCGCCATCAGCTCGGCGCTGGGGCGGGTCATCACGGTGTCGGCGTTGGCGATCACGAACGCCTCGAAGCCGGGCAGGTCCACCTCGAGCGCACGCCGGACCGCCTGGGCACCGTCGCGGCCGTCGATGTAGCCCCACAGGTTCCACCGGCGCGCGGACGGGTCGTCCTGCCAGGTCGGGAAGGCCCGGTAGTCCTCCGGGTCCATCACGTTGGAGAACCGCAGCCCGATGATGGACAGTTCGGGGTTCCACCGGGCGAAGTGGCGGGCCATCTCCTCCTCGGCGGCCTTGCCGAGGGAGTAGGTGGAGTTGGGCAGCACCGGGTACTCCTCGTCGACCGGCGCGTAGGGCGGCGGCACGTCGAAGGGCAGGCCGAGGACGGTCTCGCTGGACGCCCAGACGACCTTCGTGATGCCGGCGATCTTCGCCGCCTGGAAGATGTTGAACGTGGACGGCACGTTGTTGTGGAAGGTCGCCCCGGACGTGAACAGGCCGGGCGCCGGGATCGCGGCGAGGTGGACGACGGCGTCCACATGGTCGTAGCGCTCGTCCACGCCGGTGAGCAGCTCCACGACCTGGCCGAGGTCGGTGAGGTCGGCCCTCGTGAACCGTCCGGGTTGTCCGGGTGGCGGCGGCGTACGGTCGGTCGTGATCAGGTCGTAGCCCTGTTCGGCGAGGTGCGTCACCACCGCCCGTCCGAGCTTGCCGCTGCTGCCGGTCACCACCACACGAGTCATGTCCG
>JAGQUI010000286.1 GCA_020438595.1 Propionibacteriaceae bacterium
CCCGGTACTCCAGCACGCCCGCCTCGCCGTCGATGTAGGTGATCGCGGAGTGGCAGGCGGCGGTGTTCATGAAGCCCGGGTCGAACGTGGCCAGCGGCTCGCCGTCGATGTCGAACTGGCGCAATTCGGTGGCCTTGATGGTGGCCTCGGTGATCGCCAGGTCGGCCTCGGTTCCCGAAGCGGGACGTCGGATCTGCAGGATGTCTGCCATGAACGCACCCTAGAGACTCGGCCCGGTCACCGCTGGCCGTCTCGGGCATCCGTAACCAGACCGAACCACGGACCGGCCTGCTATCGACCCGCGGGGCGAGGCATGGCCCGTTCCACCACAACGAATCGATTGCGCTCCCGTGGAGATCCCGCGAAGGCATTTCCCGCGCTCGTACCCTGACCTCATGTTGGGGGGAAGGGCCGCCTGGCTGGGGCGGCCGTGGTTCTTCGTCGCCGTCGTCGTGCTGGCGCTGAACGACCACGTGTTCAAGAGCGCGTGGCCGGGCTGGGTGACCGGCAAGCTGAGCGACGTCGCCGGGGTCGTGGTGATCGCGACGCTGGCCGCGGTGCTCACCGGCCCGACCTGGGGCGTGGTGCTGGCCGGCCTGGCGTTCACCGCGCTCAAGACCGTCCCCGGGGTGGCCGAGGAGATCGCGCCACTGCTCGGCGGGGGAGTGGTGCTGCGCGACCCCTCCGACCTGATCGCGCTGGGCGTCCTGGCGCCCCTGTGGTGGCTGCTGCGGCACGAGCGTCCCGACCAGGGGTCCCGCAACCGGCGTGGCTGGCAGGCGCTCGGCCTGGTGGCCGCCGTACTGGCCACCACCGCCACCAGCCAGGTCGAGCCGCTGTACGTGTCCCTCGGGTCGGGCGCGGAGGCCGTCTACGCGGAGGTCGATCCGGGAGACGGCTTCGACCACGTGTACCTGACCAGTACGGACGGGGGCCGGACCTGGACGAGGGTCCCGGAGTCGTCGGCCACCTCGTCCGCCGTGGTCTGGGACGCCGACCAGCCCACCGAACCAGAGGTCCTCGCGCAGGTGTGCGCGACGGACGACACCTGTTACCGGGTCCGCTACGACGCCTACGGCACCCGGGTGGTCGAGCGCCGCGCGGTCGGCTCGACGTGGCAACCCGACGGGGAGGTCCGCGGCGACTACTACGCGGACCTCGCGGTCGATCGGGCGTCCTCCGACCATGTCGTCGCACTCGGCCCGGGCCGGACGGTGTTCTTCCGGCAGGCGGCCGGGGAGTGGGGTGAGGTCGACCTCGGTCCCCTGGCGGAGCCGCCGCAGTGGCAGTCGGGCCTGGTCAGGGGCTGGGGCACACCGGCCGGCGTGCTGGTCACCTTCTTCGTCGCCCTCCTTCTGATCCTGCTGCTCGCACCGTGGGTGGCGGCGAGAGTGACCCTGGGCGTCGTCCATGCCGCCGTGTGCGGGTTCTGCGCCCTGTTCGCGGTCACCTCCGACCCGATGTTCATCGTGAAGATGATCTCGACGTGGCTTGTCGTCGTGATCGTCCTCGCGGCGACGCTGCGCCTCATCTGGTGGATCGATCGGCGGGTACGGGCCGGGGCCGACTCCGGTTTTGACCCCCCAAGCGGGGCAAGGTAATCTAAGGCGCTGTTGCGCTGTGGTCTGCCCGCTGGGCCGACCCCGCACCGAAGGACGAGAGCACAACCTTATGGAAGCAGGTCGAAGACCCGTGTCTACGTACAGCCCCAAGCCTGGTGAGGTCACCAGGGACTGGCTCGTGATTGATGCCGAGGACGTCGTCCTCGGGCGGCTGGCCGTCACCGCGGCGACCCTGCTGCGAGGCAAGCACAAGCCGCAGTTCGCCCCGCACGTCGACACCGGCGACTTCGTGATCGTGGTGAACGCGTCCAAGATCGCCCTCACCGGCAAGAAGGCCACCGACAAGCTGGCGATCCGGCACTCCGGCCGTCCGGGTGGCCTGAAGTCGGTCCCGTACGGCGAGCTGCTCGCCTCCGACCCGCGCAAGGCCGTCGAGCGCGCGGTGTGGGGCATGCTGCCGAAGAACAAGATCAGCCGCCAGCAGATCAAGAAGCTCAAGGTCTACGCCGGCCCCGAGCATCCCCACAGCGCGCAGAAGCCGCAGTCGTACCAGATCACCCAGATCGCCCAGTGAGCCAAGGAAGCACCGTGACCGAGACTGTCGAAGAGACTCCTGCCGACGAGGTCGTCCCGTTCGTCGAGGGCGAGCGTGAGATCGCCTACCGCGCCGAGGCCCAGCAGAGCGCCCCGCTGCCCGGTGGTCGTCCCGCCGTGGTCGCGCCCGCCTCCGCCACCGGTCGCCGCAAGGAGGCCATCGCCCGGGTCCGGATCATGCCCGGCACGGGCAAGTTCTCGATCAACGGCCGCAGCCTTGAGGACTACTTCCCGAACAAGCTGCACCAGCAGACCATCAACGAGCCGTTCGTGACGGCCGCCGTGGTCGACTCCTACGACGTGATCGCCACGATCGTCGGTGGTGGCGTGACCGGCCAGGCCGGTGCGCTGCGCCTGGGCATCGCCCGCGCGCTGAACGCCGTGGACGCCGAGGCCAGCCGTCCCGCCCTGAAGAAGGCCGGGCTGCTCACCCGCGACGCCCGCGTCAAGGAGCGCAAGAAGGCCGGTCTCAAGAAGGCCCGCAAGGCTCCCCAGTACAGCAAGCGCTGATCCCGGTCGGGCCATGGCTCGACTCTTCGGCACCGACGGGGTTCGCGGCACCGCGAACCTCGAGCTGACCGCCGAGATCGCCCTCGAACTGTCGGTCGCCGCCGCCCACGTGCTGGGCGAGGCGGGCGCGTTCGGCTCCCGTCGTGCGGTCGCGCTCGTCGGCCGCGACACCCGCGCCAGCGGCGAGTTCCTCGAAGCGGCCGTGGTCGCGGGGCTCGCCTCGGCGGGCGTGGACGTGGTGCGGCTCGGCGTGATCCCGACCCCCGGCGTCGCCCACCTGGTCGCCCAGCTGGACGCCGACCTGGGCGTGATGCTGTCCGCCAGCCACAACCCGATGCCCGACAACGGGATCAAGTTCTTCGCGCGCGGCGGGGTGAAGCTCGACGACGACATCGAGGACGCGATCGAGCAGCGCATGGCCGAGGTGTGGCTGCGTCCCACCGGTGCCGGCGTCGGCCGGGTCGTCGAGGACAAGGGCGCCATCGAGGCCTATGTCGCCCACCTGGTCGCCAGCCTCGGCGAGGACGCCTCGCTGGAGGGCCTGAAGGTCGTCGTCGACTGCGCGAACGGCGCGGCGTCCATGACCGCGCTGGCCGCGTTCGAGGCGCAGGGCGCCGAGGTGATTCCGCTGCACGCCGAGCCCGACGGGCTGAACATCAACGACAACTGCGGCTCCACCCACATGGTCTCCCTGCAGGAGGCCGTGCTGCAGCACCGCGCCGACCTCGGCATCGGGCTGGACGGGGACGCCGACCGCTGCCTCGCCGTCGACCACATGGGCACCGTCGTGGACGGGGACCAGATCCTGGCCATCCTCGCCCTCGCCATGCGCGAGGAGCAGACGCTGCACAGCGACACCGTGGTGGCCACGGTGATGAGCAACCTCGGCTTCTTCAACGCGATGCGCGACGCCGGCATCCACGTCGACCAGACCAAGGTCGGTGACCGCTACGTGCTCGAGGCGATGAACGCCAACGGCTTCACCCTCGGTGGCGAGCAGTCCGGCCACGTGATCATGAGCGAGTTCGCGACCACGGGCGACGGCGTGCTCACCGCACTCCACCTCGCGGCCCGGATGGCGCGCACCGGCAAGTCGCTGCGCAAGCTGGCGTCCGTGGTGACCCGGCTGCCGCAGGTGCTGGTGAACGTGCCGGGCGTGAACAAGGCCCGCGCCGGCATCGACCCGGTGGTCAACGCCGCCGTGTCCGCGGCCACGAAGGAACTCGGACGCAAGGGACGCGTGCTGCTGCGTCCGTCCGGAACCGAGCCGCTGGTGCGCGTGATGGTGGAGGCCGAGACCGCGGAGCGCGCCCACGAGGTCGCCGAGCACCTCGCCCACGTCGTCCGCGACCGGCTCAGCCTCGACCTCGTCCGCTGACGCCTGGACCGAGTGAGGAACCGTCCCCAACCTGGTCCGGGGACCGACTGCGCGAGGCTCCGGGCTTCGCCATACTGGCGGGGTGACCGGCCCGAG
>JAGQUI010000287.1 GCA_020438595.1 Propionibacteriaceae bacterium
CGCGTCGTACTCCACCCAGAACGAGCCCCAGTTCACCGTCTGTGCCCAGGGACTGCCGTCGTCGAGCGGGCACCTGACGCCCTGCGAGCTCTCGTCGGGCTTGCCGAGCGCCTGTTCCAGCAGCGCGGTCACGTCACCCTGCTTCGCGCCGAAGGAGTAGGCGCCCAGGCCGTCGCCGCGGAGGACGAGCGTGGCGTTGTCCGCGGTCGGGGTCTGCGTGGCGGTGGGGGTCGGCGTTGGCGTCGGGGTGGCACTGGTCGCGCCGGGGGTCGGCGTCGCCGTGGTCGGCGTCCCCGACGGCGTGGCGGGGGCCACCGGCGAAACCGTCGCGCAGGCGACGAGCCCGGGCCCGGACAGGGCGACGAGCAGGGCGGTCAGGACACGACGCATGGCAGGGCTCCCCCTCAATGGATCATCGGGCCCAAGTATCCCCCCAACCCGTCGCAGCCGGACCCCGCCACCCGTTGCTCCTCGTGGTTCGTCCCTCACCACTCGTCAAGACTCCGCGCTTCCCGGCCGCTGTCGCGGCCGTGGCGCTTGTCGTCTAGCCTGAAGCCGAGGGGAAAAGGGGACGACATGGCGCAGGCGAAGAAGCGGATCGGCATCCTCACCGCAGGCGGTGACAGCCCCGGCCTGAACGCGGCGATCCGCGGCTTCGGCAAGGCGGCGATCAACAACGGCTGGGAACTGCTCGGCTACCGCGACGGCATCCGCGGCCTGGTCGAGAACCGTTCCACCCCGCTCGACTCGAGGGCGCTCTCCGGCATCCTCACCGTCGGGGGCACCATCCTGGGCACCAGCCGCGACAAGGTGCACCGCATGGTCGTCGACGGCGAGGCGACGGACATGCGTCCGCAGGTCGTCGAGAACTGCGAGAAGGAGGGCCTGGACGCCCTCGTCATGCTCGGCGGCGGCGGGACGGCGAAGAACGCCAAGCGGCTCGCCGACGCCGGCATCAACGTGATCACCCTGCCGAAGACCATCGACAACGACATCGCCCGCACCGACACCACGTTCGGCTTCGCCACCGCGATGGAGATCGCCACCGAGGCGGTCGACCGGCTGCACAGCACCGCGCACAGCCACCACCGGATCATCCTCACCGAGATCATGGGCCACCGGGCCGGGTGGCTCACCCTCGGCGCCGGGATCGCCGGCGGCGCGGACATCATCCTGCTGCCCGAGATCCCGTACTCGGTGGAGAGCGTCGCCGGCACGATCAAGCAGCGGCTGGACCGCGGCAGCACCTTCAGCGTGGTCGCGGTCGCCGAGGGCGCCCGGGACGTGCAGGACGCCGCCGACTACGAGGCGGCGCAACTCCTGGTCAAGGCGGCGAAGACCCCCGAGTCGATTCGAGCCGCGAAGGCCCACCTGGCCAACGTCGAGGACGAGCAGCGCGAGCACACCTTCAAGCTGGCCCGAGAACTGGAGGCGGCGACCGGCCTCGAGTCACGGGTTTCGATCCTCGGTTACGTGCAGCGCGGCGGCACTCCGTGTGCGGCCGACCGCCTACTCGCGTCCCGGCTCGGCACGGCAGCCGCACATGCGGTCGAGAAGGGTCAGTTCGGGGTGATGGTCGCCGCCCGCGGCGAGGACACCGAGCTCGTCCCGCTGGAGGAGGTGGCCGGGCACCTCAAGCTGGTGCCGACCGACCACGAGTGGATCCTCACCGCACGCCAGCTCGGCACCGGCCTGGGCGACTGAGGGCCGACGATGGTCCGGCCGTTCTGCCAGGTCGACGTCTTCGGTGACGGCGGGATCACCGGCAACCCGCTCGCCGTCGTGCGGGACGGCGAGGGGCTCGACACCGCCACCATGCAGGCTTTCGCCGCGTGGACGAACCTGTCCGAGACCACGTTCCTGCTGCCACCCACCCGGCCGGACGCCGACTACCGGGTGCGGATCTTCACGACCGGCTCCGAACTGCCGTTCGCGGGACACCCGACCCTGGGCAGCGCGCACGCCTGGCTCGAGGGCGGCGGCGTGCCCCAACACGCCGGCGAGGTCGTGCAGGAGTGCGGCGTGGGCCTCGTCCGGTTGCGCTGGGACGGGGAACAGCTGGCTTTCGCCGCACCGCCGCGGCGTCGGTCGGGGCCGCTGGACGAGGCGCACCTCGCAATCGCCGAAGCCGCTCTCGGCATGCCCCGCACCGACTGGGTCGACCACGAGTGGGGTGACAACGGCGCACCCTGGATGATGGTCGAGCTCGAGGACGCGGGCGCCGTCCGCCGCGCCTGGGTGGACCGCACCCAGCTCGGCCGCCACGACTTCCTCGGGCTGGTCGGCCGCGACCAGGGCGGCTACGCCTACGAGGTGCGCGGCATCCTCGCCGACATGGAGGATCCGGTCACCGGCAGCCTCAACGCCGCCGTCGCGCAGTGGCTGCGCGCCCGGGGCGGGGTGCCCGCCGACTACGTCGCCACGCAGGGCTCGCAGGTCGGGCGGCACGGCGAGGTCTTCGTCCACGACGACGGCGCCGAGGTCTGGATCGGCGGCCGCACGCTCACCGTGATCAGCGGCGAGGTGGACCTGTAGGGGACTGCCGGGATCAGCGAGCGCCCTCGAAGCGGACGGGCTCGCCGACCACCGGGGCCACGTCCTGGGCGCCGTCGAAGCGGACGCGGAACCACACCGGCAGCGGCGACTCCGGGAGCGTGAACGCGTAACTGCCGTCGCCGGCCGTGACCGCGGAGCCGGCCTCGACCCAGGCCCGGCCGTCCGCCGAGGACTCCAGTTGCACGACCACGGCGATCACGGGCAGCCCGTCGGTCCTGGCCAGCACCCCGCTGAGCCGGGGCAGGTCGCCGGGGACGACCGGTGCCAGCTCCGTGCTCAGCACGGGCGGCGTGATCGTCCGCACGAACAGGTGGTGGCCGCTGCTGCGCTGCGCGTAGACGATCCGGCCCCCGGAGAGGGCGGCGCCGCCGCTGAGGCCGGCGTCGTCGGTGACCCGGGTCTCGACCCCGCTGAGCATGTCGTAGAGGAAGACCGCGGCGTCGCCGAACCGCGCGTCCGTCCAGACGATCCGGCCCTGGGCGACCTCGGGCAACGACTGTGCCCCCACCGCGCCGCAGACCAGGGTCGTCACGCCGGTCGACAGGTCGACGGCGACGATGTCGGTGTCGTCGGCGCCCTTTGCGTCGTCCTGCCAGACGACGAGGTCGCCGTCCACCCGTGGCATCGTCTGGCCGGACGGGTCGCTCGTGATCCGGGTCTCGGTACGGGTGGTGAGGTCGTAGCCGAACACGTCGGCGTTGCCGAACCGGTCGTCCTGCCAGACGACGAGCTCACCGGAGATGTCGCAGTTGCTGGCCCGGGCGGCGGGCGCTGAGACGACCTGGTCCGAGCCCGTGCGCAGGTCGTGGACGTGGACGTCGCCGAGCGAGGTGTAGCAGACCAGTCGTCCCGAGATCGAGGGGCCGTCCCCGACGCCGTCCGACAGCCGCCGGTGCTTTCCCGTGGCGAGGTCGGCGTACCAGACGCCCGCGTCGGAGTCGACCCAGACGACCCGGTTGCCGGAAATCGCGGCCCTGCCGGTAGCGGAGTGGTCGGTGGTGACCGCCCGGTCGGTGCCGGTGTCGAGGTCGTGCACCCGGACGTCGAAGCCCCCGTCCGCGCTCTCGTCGGTGTAGACCAGCCGCGAGCCGGACAGCTGGGGCCACTGCTGTGATCCCGCACCGGTCGTGACGGGGCGCTCCCCGCCGAGCCAGTCGGCCGACGCGGGGGTCGCGCAGGCGAGCGCCGCGGTGGCGACCAGCAGGCCGCCGACCACAACGGGGCGGAGCACTCCGCCCGGGAATTCGCGCGTCACCCCGACCCCTCGCCGCTTGTGGAATTCGATCCAACGAGAGTAACCCCGGTCCGAGCGTGTCCGAAATACCCCGACGGGGTGACGCCCGCCGGGGGGACCGGCTCCTCCCGGCCCGGGGACGGTTCCCATTCCCGTTCGCGGGGACGGTTCCGTTCCCGTTCGCGAGAACCGTCCCCCTCGGTTCGCGGGGACGGTTCCTTTCCGGTTCGCAAGAACCGTCCCCATTCCGGTTCGCGGGGACGGTTCCTTCCCGTTCGCAAGAACCGTCCCCAATCCAGTTCACTAGAACCGTCCCCTTTCCGGTTCACGGGGACGGTTCCCT
>JAGQUI010000288.1 GCA_020438595.1 Propionibacteriaceae bacterium
GCGGCGGCGCCGAGCGCAACTGGGACCGGGTCAGCCGCGAGGCTCGGGGGGAGTACTTCAAGCTGCTCTGCGGGGACGACCTGCTCGACCCGGGCGCCGTGTCGGCACAGGTGGCCGCGCTCGACGCACACCCGTCCGCCGTGATGGTGGCCTCGCGCCGCCGGATCGTCGACGCGCACGGCGAGGTGTTCCTGCCCGCTCGCGGCCTCGGCGGCCTGACCGGGCTGGTGGACGGACGGGAGGCGATCCGCCGCACGGTGCGGGCGGGCACGAACCTGTTCGGCGAGCCGGCGTTCGTGCTGGTGCGCCACCGGGTGCTGGCCGAGGCCGGCTACTGGGACGGCGCCGACCCGTACCTGATCGACCAGGCCACCTACGTCCGGCTGCTGCACCGCGGCGACCTGGTGGCCCACCCCGCCGTGGTCGGCGCGTTCCGCCTGAACGGGGGCCAGCTCAGTTTCCGCCTGCTCGCCGACCAGGGGGCCCAGGCGATCGCGTTCCACGACCGGGAGCGGCTCAGCCACCCCGACCGGATCAGCGCGTGGGACGTCCTGGTGGGCAACGTGAACGTGCGCCGGACCGCGCTGCTGCGACGCACGAGCTACCTCGTCCTCGGGCAGCGACGGCTCACCCGGTCGGCTCCGCCGCCGGCTGCGCCGGACGATCCGGCAGGTGGGGCAGGCCCAGCAGGCCGATGAGCATGCAGACCAGGGTCAGGATGCTGGCGAGCACCTTCTCCGCCGAAAGGGCGAGGAACAGGATCGTGACCGGCATCGAGTAGGCGGTGTAGATGCCGATCGCGATCAGCCGGTCGCGACGCCGGGTCGCCGCCAGCACCAGCCAGATCGCCAGCAGCGGCAGCCACACGTGGTAGTGGGGCCACGAGATCGGGCTGAGCACCACCGAGGCTGCGCCCACGGTGAGGACGCCGGCGAACCGTTCCCCGCGCAGGTGGTGCTGCCGGGCCCGCCACAGCGCGGCCGCGAGCACGACCACCGCCAGGGCCAGCCAGATCGCACTGACCGACCCGAGTGACGGCAGCACGCGGTACACGGTGGCCTGGATCGACATGTTGTCCCACCGCGACGGATCGCCGAACTGGTCGTTCTTGCCCAGCACCGACCAGAACACCAGCGAGTCCGCGGGGAACAGCGCGAACCCGATCGCGGTCACCAGCGCGAAGCTGCCGGTCGCCATCGCCGCCTGCCGGCGCTGGCCGGTGACCAGGTAGTAGGGCACGAAGACCATCGGGAACACCTTGATCGCACCGGCGACGCCGACTCCGACGCCCTGCCACCGGCGCGGCAGCAGCCCGGCCGTGTCGACCAGCGTGAGGGCCACGATGAACAGGGTCAGCTGGCCGACGTTGAGCTGGGTGATGAAGGGCATCGACAGGATCAGGGCGGTCGCGGTCAGCCCGTACAGCCCGAGCTGCTGGCGTCCCATCTCGACGCCGCGGGCGGCCAGGCCGCGCTGCGTGACCAGGTACGCCAGCCCGAGCCCGACGGCGAGCGTGACCGCGGACCAGACCTGGTTCCCGACCACCACCGGCAGGCCGCCCAGCGGGGCGATCGCCAGCAACGCGATCGGCGGGTAGGGCAGGGACGCGAACAGTGGCTGGCCGGCGACCGCGACCACCGTGGCGGCCCGGTAGTAGTCGAGATCGATGAACTCCTTCGGCGGGGACACCGTGAAGGTCCAGGCCCACCAGGCCGCGATGACGCCGGCGAGCAGGGTCAGGCCCAGCACGGCCGGGAGCCAGCGCGGCGCGGGCCGGCGCTCCGGCACGGTCTCGCTCACTCCGGCTCCCGTCGTTCGGCTGGCATCATCATGCCGAACTCCTGCGTCCGGACGGCGGCGCACACCCCGGCCGGTCGCCATCCCGGGCGCGTACAGTGCCGACATGCCCGAGGGGGATGTCGTCCACCGCACGTGTGCCCGGCTGCACGAGGCGCTCGCCGGACGGACCCTGCTCGCCGCCGAACTGCGCTGGCCCGGCCTGTCCACCGCGGACCTGGCCGGCGCGACCGTCACCGAGGTCGTCCCGCGGGGCAAGCACATCCTGATCCGCCTCGACACCGGCTGGACGCTGCACTCCCACCTGAGGATGGAGGGCCAGTGGCGGATCGAGCGCACGGTCGACCCGCCCTCCCGACCCCTGAGGAGCCGTCGAGAGCTTGCGAACGGCGGCGTCACCCCCCGACCCCTGAGGAGCCGTCGCGAGCTTGCGAACGGCGGCGTCACGAAGGGCGCCGGCAACCCCGACGTGCGCGCGATCCTGGTCGCCGAGCCCTGGACGGCGCTCGGCCTGCGGCTGGGCCGGCTCGACCTGGTCCGGACGGCGGACGAGCGCAGCGTGGTCGGCCACCTCGGCCCGGACATCCTCGCCACGGACTTCGACGCCACGACCGCTGCGGCCAACCTCACCCACACCGGCGGTCCGATCGGTGCCGCGCTGCTCGACCAGCGCAACCTCGCCGGCATCGGCACCGTCTGGGCGAGCGAGTCGCTGTTCGCCGAGCGGCTCAACCCGTGGGCGGAGGTGTTGTCTGACGATGAACTACGCCGATTGGTCGAGCGGGCGCGCCGAATGATGCTGGCCAGCCTGGCCGGGCACGGCGAACCCCGCGTCCACGGCCGCTCGGGACGCCCGTGCCGCCGCTGCGGCAACACCGTCCGGGTCGCGCAGATCGGCCCGCCGACCCGGGAGCGGGCGATGTTCTACTGCCCGACGTGCCAGGGCGGCCTGGCGCCGAACGACGACGGCCGTCCGATCGCCCCGCTCGGCGCGCGCCGCCGGACCTGACCGCCGGGAATTGGGGACGGTTCCGAACGGTCCGGCTTTTCCACAATTTTGAACGCCGTTCAACGAACTGTGGATAACCCGGACCGTTCGGAACCGTCCCCACCACCGTTCACCCGGAGGAAATCTCATTCACCACCCGGGGAAACCTTCACTCGGCAGGGTCTTGCTCCGTAGGATCACAAGATCCCGTCCCCAGGAGCAGACCATGAGAACACTGCTGTTCGCGCCCGTCGTGGCGCTCGCCCTCGCCGCCGCACCACTGGCGGCACCGCCCGCCTTCGCCGCCGATGGCCACGTCGTGATCAACGAGGCCTACGTCAACGGCGGCAGCACCGGCGCCACCTACCTGAACAAGTACGTCGAGCTGTACAACCCCACCGGCTCCGCGGTCTCGCTGGACGGCTGGTCGCTGCAGTACCGCTCGTACTCCGGCACCGGCGCCGCGCTCGCCACCGCGCTGAGCGGGTCGATCCCGGCGAAGGGCTACTACCTGATCGAGGGCACGGCGAACTCCTCCAACGGCGCCGACTGGACGACCACCGTCACGCCGGACGCCACCGTCTCCACCTCATGGTCGGGCAACAGCAACGGCGGCACGCTGATCCTGGCCAGCACCACCACCGCGCTGAGCGTCCCCACCGGCTCCGTGGTCAGCGACGCTGACGAGATCGTCGACCTGCTCGGCTACACGAAGTCGAACACCTTCGAGACCACCGTCGAGGACGCGGCCGGCTCGGTCACCACGGCGTTCACCCGCACCGACGGCGCCGACACCGACGACAACGCCGCCGACTTCAGCTCCACCAGCGACTTCGCACCCACGAACAGCGCCGGCGACACGTACGACGGCACCGATCCCGGCGACCCCGGGACGACGATCACCCCGATCCACGAGATCCAGGGCACCGGGGACGCCAGCCCGCTGGTCGGGCAGACGGTCACCACCACCGGCTTCGTCACCGCCGCGTACGCCACCGGCGGGTTCCGCGGCTACACCATCCAGGAGGCCGGCAGCGGCACGAGCCTGGACGACTCCTCCGACGCGGTCTACGTCTACTCCTCCGCCACGGTCGGCGAGGTCGCGATCGGCGACTACGTGCAGGTGACCGGCGCGGTGTCGGAGTACTCCGGGCTCACCGAGCTCAGCGTCGCGTCCGGCGGGCTGACCGAACTGGACGCCGCCGGGCTCACCCCGCCGACGCCGGCCGAGGTCGCCTGGCCGCGCACGGACGGCGCCCGCGAGGCGCTGGAGTCGATGCTGGTCGCGCCCCAGGGCGACTTCACCGTGACCGACACCTACTCCACGAACTACTACGCCT
>JAGQUI010000289.1 GCA_020438595.1 Propionibacteriaceae bacterium
GGTCGTGGTCGCGGGGCTGGGCACGTCCGGTTTTGCGGCGGCGGACGGGCTGCTCGACCTGGGCGCCCGGGTGGTCGTGCTGGACGAGTCCGACAGCCAGGGCAACACCGAGAAGGCGACCGTGCTGGAACTGCTGGACGCGACCGTCCGGCTCGGGCCCGGTGCGACCGCGACGCTGCCGGCCGAGGCCGACCTGGTGGTCACCTCGCCCGGCTGGCGCCCGTCCGCGCCGCTGCTGGCCCAGGCCGCGCTGCGCGGCGTGCCGGTGTGGGGCGAGGTGGAGCTGGCGTGGCGGATGAGCCTGCCGGACCGGCAGGTGCCGTGGCTGGCGGTGACCGGCACGAACGGCAAGACGACCACGGTCGGCATGCTGGAGTCGATGCTCACCGCCGCGGGCCTGCGCACGTCCGCGGTCGGGAACGTCGGCCGCCCGATCGTCGAGGCCGTGCTGGACGAAGTGGTCTACGACGTGCTCGCCGTCGAGCTGTCCAGCTTCCAGCTGCACTGGACGAACAGCCTGTCCCTGCACTCGGCAGCCGTGCTGAACCTGGCTCCCGACCACCTGGAGTGGTACGCGGACGAGGCCGGCTGGCCGGCGGGCGCGACGGACCCGATGGCGGCCTACGCCACCGACAAGGCGCGGATCTACTCCCGGGTCACCCACTCGTGCGTCTACAACGTGGCCGACCCCGCCACCGAGCACATGGTGGAGGACGCCGAGGTGGTCGAGGGCGCCCGGGCGATCGGGTTCACGCTCGGCGTCCCCGCCCCGTCGATGCTCGGAGTGGTGGACGACCTGCTGGTCGACCGCGCCTTCATCTCCCAGCGTCGCGACTCCGCCGTCGAACTGGCCAAGCTGGCCGACGTCGTCCCGTACGCCCCGCACAACGTCGAGAACGCCCTTGCCGCAGCCGCCCTGGCCCGCTCGTTCGGCGTCCATCCCACCGCCGTCGCCGAGGGCCTGCAGCGGCTGCGGCTCGGCGACCACCGGATCCAGACCGTGGCCGAGACCGGCGGGGTGCGCTGGGTGGACGACTCCAAGGCGACCAACCCGCACGCGGCCGCCGCCTCGCTGGCCGCGTTCGACCACGTGGTGTGGATCGCGGGCGGCCAGGCGAAGGGAACCAGCTTCGACGACCTGGTCGCAG
This sequence comes from Propionibacteriaceae bacterium, assembly GCA_020438595.1. The sequence goes on from JAGQUI010000289.1 coordinate 1,149, forward strand.
AGGTCGCCCCGAGGCTGCGCGCGGTGGTCGTGCTGGGCGTGGACCGCCGGGTGATCGCGGACGCTCTGGCCCGACACGCACCCGAGGTACCCGTGAACGTGCTGGACACCGGCGATCATGGAGCGATGCAACAGGCGGTGGAGTGGGCGGCGTCCCGGGCAGTGCCCGGCGACGTGGTGCTGCTCGCCCCGGGCTGCGCGAGCAAGGACATGTACACCGACTACGCGGCCCGCGGCGATGCCTTCGCCGCCGCGGTCGCCGGACTGACCGGATAGGAGGCGAACGCGAGTGGCGATCCTGGCTTCCCCCGTTGTGGATCGTCGCGGAACTGGGCCGAAGACCCCCGAGGAGGGCCGCCGGCGCAGTCTCGTGATCGAATGGCTGGCGCATCCGCAGGCCAGCTTCTACCTGGTCCTGGTGCCGGCAGCGCTGTTGCTGGCCCTCGGCGTGATGATGGTGCTCTCGGCGTCCAGTGTCTACGCCTTCGTCCGCTACGACGACGCGTACTACTTCGTGAAGCGCCAGGCCCTGTTCCTGGTGCTCGGCGGTGCGCTCGCCTTCGTGCTCGCCTTCCGCTCGCCCAAGCAGCTCAAGGTGCTGGCGTGGGTGGCGGTGGTCGCGGCCATGGTGCTCCAGATGCTCACCTTCACGGCCCTGGGCTTCTCCAACAACGGCAACACCAACTGGCTGCGGGTGGGCTCGATCTCGATCGGCCAGCCGTCCGAGCTGGCCAAGTTCGCGATCGTGCTGTGGAGCGCCGACCTGTTCGCGCGCAAGCACAAGCGGCTCTCCGACCCCCGTCACCTGCTGATCCCGTTCCTGCCGGTGTCGCTGCTCCTGATCGGCCTGGTCGTGCTGCAGTCCGACCTCGGCACCGGCATGATCATGGGCGCCCTCGTCATCTCCGCGCTCTGGTACGTCGGGGCGAGCTGGAAGGTGATCGGCTCGATCCTGGGCGCGGTGGCGCTGGCCGTGGTGGCGCTGGTGGTCGCCACGCCCTACCGGATGACCCGGATCCTCGGCTTCTTCAACCAGGACCTCGACCCGCTCGGGGTGAACCACCAGCCGATCAAGGCGATCTTCGCGCTGGCCTCCGGCGGCTGGTGGGGACTGGGCCTGGGTGCCAGCCGGCAGAAGTGGGGCGCGCTGGTCGAATCCCACACCGACTACGTGCTCGCCGTGATCGGGGAGGAACTCGGGCTGGTCGGCACGCTGGTCGTGCTCAGCCTGTTCCTCGTCCTCGGCTACGCGGGCTTCCGGATCGCGATGCGCTCCGACATCCGGTTCTGCCGGTACGCCGCCGCGGGCATCACGAGCTGGTTCATGATCCAGGCGCTGGTGAACGTCGCGGTGGTGCTGCGGATGATGCCGGTGATGGGCGTCCCGCTGCCGCTGCTGTCGTACGGCGTCTCGGCCCTGGTCGCCAACCTGATGGCACTCGGCGTCCTGCTCGCCTGCGCCCGCCACGAGCCGGCGTCCCGGGCCTACCTGCGCCGGCGCCGGCGCCGCACCGAACGTGCCCTGGTCACGACCGCGGAGGGTCGCGGGTGAGCCCTGTCCACGTGGTCCTGGCCGGCGGCGGCACCGCCGGGCACACCTCGCCGCTGATCGCCACCGCGCAGCAACTGCAGGCGCAGGCGGAGGTGGACATCACCTGCGTCGGCACCCCCAAGGGGCTGGAGTCGCGGGTGATCCCCGAGGCGGGACTGTCGCTGCAGCTGATCCCACCCGTCCCGTTGCCGCGGCGGCTCACGCCGGAGCTGTTCGCCGTCCCCGCCCGACTGGTCCGCGCCGTCCGCGAGGCCGGAGCGATCCTGCGCGACCACTCCGCGCAGGTCGCCGTCGGGTTCGGCGGCTATGTGTCCCTGCCGGTCTACCTCGCGGCACGGCTGGCGAAGGTGCCGCTGGTGCTGCACGAGGGCAACGCGGTGCCGGGCCTGGCGAACCGCATCGCCGCCCGGTTCACCCCGTACGTCGCTACGACCTTCCCGGGCACCAGGCTGCCGCACGCGGTGCACCTCGGCCTGCCCGTGCGGGCCGGGATCGCCACGCTCGACCGGGCCGCCCGGCGCCCCGCAGGGCGGGCGGCGTTCGGGCTGCCGGCCGAGGGCCCGGTGCTGCTGGTCAGCGGGGGGTCCCAGGGCGCCCGCAGCCTGAACCAGGCCACGCTCGGCGCCACCGACCGGCTGCTCGCCGCGGGCACCTCCGTGCTGCACGTGCTCGGTCCGGCCAACCTCACCGAGGAGACGGTCCCGCGTACCGACCCTGCGACCGGCGCCGCGTACGTGCCGGTCGGCTACGTCGACGAGATGGGGGACGCCTACGCCGCGGCCGACCTGATGCTCGGCCGCTCCGGGGCCGGCACCGTGATGGAGACGGCGATGACCGGCCTGCCGGTCGTGTTCGTCCCGCTGCCGCACGGCAACGGCGAGCAGGCGCGCAACGCGACCTTCCTGGTCGAGGCCGGCGCCGGGGTGCTCGTCGCGGACGCGGACCTGGACGCCGACCGCGTGGTCGCGGAGGTCACCGGGCTCCTGGGCGACCCCGACCGGCTGGCCCGGATGTCGGCCACCTGCCGCGAGCTGGTGCCGGCGGACGCGTCCGCGGCGCTGGCCCGGTTGGTGCTCGACGTCGCCCGCACGCGAGGATGAGGCCCATGCTGATCGAGCCCGTCGAACTGGTGGGGGTCGCCGAGCTGGGCGCGGTGCACTTCATCGCCATCGGCGGGGCGGGGATGAGCCCGATCGCGGCGCTGTACGCCGAGCTCGGCGTCGCCGTGAGCGGAAGCGACCAGGCGGACTCGCCGGCGCTGGCCGGGCTGGCCGCGCTCGGCGTCCGCACCCACGTCGGCCACGACGCCGCGCAGCTCGGCGACGCGGCGACGGTCGTGGTGTCCTCGGCCATCCGGGAGACCAACCCCGAGCTCGCCGAGGCCCGCCGGCGCGGCCTGCGGGTCTGGC
>JAGQUI010000028.1 GCA_020438595.1 Propionibacteriaceae bacterium
ACTGCGCCGTGGCCGCCGCCGCGTCCCGGATGACGGCGATGGCGGGTGAGCGCCCCTGCATCGAGATGGGCAGCCGCCGCACCAACGAGTACGCGGCGGTGGCCGCGGCCCGGGCCGCCTACGTGGCGGGGTTCGCGTCCACGTCCAACCTCGAGGCGGGGCGCCACTACGGCATTCCCACCACCGGGACGGCCGCGCACTCGTTCACGCTGCTGCACGACAGCGAGGAGGAGGCGTTCCGGGCCCAGCTGAAGACCCTCGGCAAGGGCACCACGCTGCTGGTCGACACCTACGACATCGAGGAGGCCGTGCGCACCGGCGTCCGGCTGAGCAAGGGCAAGCTGGGCGCGATCCGGCTCGACTCCGGCGACCTCGCCGAGCAGGCCGCGGACGTCCGGGCGCTGCTCGACTCGCTGGGGGCCACGAAGACCAGGATCATCGTCACCTCCGACCTCGACGAGTACCAGATCGCCGCCCTGCGGGCCGCCCCCGTGGACGGCTACGGCGTGGGCACCTCGCTGGTCACCGGCTCCGGCGCCCCGACCTGCGGCTTCGTGTACAAGCTGGTCGCCCGCGCAGCGTCCGAGGACAGGGACGCCGAACTGCTGCCGGTGGCCAAGAAGAGCAGCGGCAAGACCTCCGTCGGCGGCCGCAAGTACGCGCTGCGCCGGATCGGGAGAAAGTGCCGGGCCGAGGCCGAGGTCGTCGGTATCGGCACCGCGCCCGAGAACGACGGCAACGACCGCCCGCTGCTGGTGCAGCTGATGGCGAAGGGACGCCCGATCGGGCGCGAGCCCCTGGAGGCCGCCCGGGAGCGCCACCTCGCGGCCCGGGCGGAACTGCCGCAGTCGGCCCTGAAGATGAGCAAGGGCGAGCCCGCGCTGCCCACGATCCTGCTGGACGAGGCGGGCGGCCCGGCGGACAACCCGTACGCGAAGGAGCCGGAGAGGACGGAGGAGGTCCGATGAGCAGGGCGCTGATCGTCGTCGACGTGCAGAACGACTTCTGCGAGGGCGGGTCGCTGGCGGTGGCCGGAGGCGCCGCCGTCGCCGGCCACGTCGCCGAACTGCTGGCCGGCGACCACGGCTACGACCAGGTCGTGGCCACCCGCGACCACCACATCGACCCGGGCGACCACTTCTCCCCCACCCCGGACTACGTCGACTCCTGGCCCGTGCACTGCGTGGCGGGCACGCCCGGCGCCGACCTGCACCCGGCGCTGGCCGCCACCGGCTTCGACGCCGTCTTCGACAAGGGCGAGTACGCGGCCGCCTACTCCGGCTTCGAAGGCGCCTGCGGCGGCGAGGGCCTGGCCGAATGGCTCGCCGACCACGACGTCGAGCAGGTGGACGTGGTCGGCATCGCGACCGACTACTGCGTCCGGGCCACCGCATTGGACGCGGCCAAGGCCGGCCTCGCCGTCCGGGTCCGGCTCGACCTGACCGCAGCGGTCGCGCCCGACCGGCTCGGCACCACGATGGCGGACTTCGCCGCGGCCGGGATCGAGGTGACCGGATGAGGACCGTCGCCTGGGCCGAGGGCGCCTGGACCAACCCGCCGGCCGCCGTGGTCGCGGACGCGGACGGGCTCACCGCCACCGCCGTGGCCGAGTCCGACGCGTGGCGGCACACGTCCTACGGGTTCGTGCACGACACCGAGCACGCCCTGCTGGCCCCGCTGGCGGTCGACGAGGCGGTCGAGGTGACGCTGCGCACCACCTTCACCGGCCAGTTCGACCAGGCCGGCGTGTTCGTCCGCGCCGACGACGAGCACTGGGTGAAGGCGGGCCTGGAGTTCGCCGACGGCGTGCTCAACCTCGGCGCGGTGGTCACTCTGGAGCGCTCGGACTGGTCGGTCGCGCCAGTGGACTGGAACGGCCGCAGCGTGACCGTCCGGGTCAGTCGGGCCGCCGAGTCGCTCACCGTCCGCGCGCGCGTCGGGGACGAGCCGTTCCGGCTGGTCCGGGTGGCGCCGTTCGTCGGCGGCGAGGTCTCGGCGGGCCCGTTCCTCTGTGCGCCGACGCGGGCCGGGTTCAGCGCCCGGTTCGTGGCCTGGCAGGTGGGTCCGGCGGACGCGTCCCTGCACTGAGACCACGCGGCCCGGCTGCGCGTTTCTGGACACGAGCGCCTGAACGGGGTTCGCTGGTCGCATGCTGACACCCCCCGGCCGGCGCACCGTGGCGGTGGTGCTCGCCACCCTGGCGCTCGTCGCCTGCTCGCCCGCGTCCCCCGCGCCCTCGCTGACGCCGTCGCCCGACGGCGCGCCCGCGGCACCGGCGTCGGTGGCGACCGCGGACGACCCGTCCGGCCCGCGCTACCCGGCGTCCGTCCCGACCGGGACGAAGCCCGTCGTACGCACCGGTGATGACTGGACGATGCCCGCGTGGGTGCGTCCGGCGGCATTCGCCGGATTCTTCTCCGAGGTCGCGTCCCCGGAGCAGCACGTCCCGGTGCGGTCGGTCGACGTGACCTGGCGGCAGATCGCGCCCACCGAGGACGGCCCGCTCGACCTCACCTCGTCCGGGAAGGCGCAGGGGATGCGCCTCGATCCGCTGGGCGGCCAGCTCGCCGAGGCCGGGCCGTACTGGCTGCGGCTGTTCGCCAGCGGCGTGGACTGGGCTCCGGCGTGGGTGGCGACGAAGTGCGGCGTGAGCGGCATCGGGCCGGACTACGACGGGGAGAAGCACCTGCCGATCTGGGACGACTGCGTGTGGTCGGCGCTGCGGGACACCTGGCACAGGCTGCTTGTCGACCAGGGCGTGCTCGACGACCCGGACTTCCGGTTCGCCTACGTTCCCGGCGGGTTCACCTGGGTGGAGTTCGACTACGACATCATCACGAAGGCCGTGAAGCAGCACCTGCTCACCGAGCAGCAGTACCTGGACTGGTACGCGCGGATGCTGGACGACCTGGCCGACATCGCGGGCGACCGCGTGGGCCAGTTGGTGTTCACCGGCGAGGACTACCCGTGGGGGCCGTTCGGCGGGGCGGAGGACCTGCTCGCCGCCGCGGCCGTCCAGCACGGCTTCGGGGTGCGGACCGGGATCACCGAGGAGTTCAACTTCCACCTCAGCGAGACCCCCGCGTACGGCTCGCAGGTGCAGCCGGACGGCCACCTCACGCTCACCCGGGACGCGTCCGGCTCGCCGAAGGTGTTCGCGAGCGAGAACGAGTGCTACCGGGCGTGCGGCTACCATGCGAAGAAGCTGAAGTACACCGTCGTACACAGCAACCTGAAGGCGCTCCAGCTCCAGCTGAACTGGCTCTACGTCGTGCCGGGCGACTCCTACCTCACCCGCTACCCCGACCACTGGGACTGGGTGCGGCTCTCGCTCGGGCAGCAGGTCGCGACCGCCCCGGACGCCTGGGTGGCGCTGCGCGACGCCCGGGACACCTACTGGGCCGACCAGCCGATCGCGGGACGGACGTGGCGGAACCGGCCGTGGGTGCGCAACCTCGAACGCTGGCTGGTGCAGGTGGACGCGCCGGGCGCGGTCGCGCACCGCACGAAGGTGGACACCCACACCAACGACCCGACGAAGGACAACGGGACGGCCTACGAGGGGCTGCGCACCAAGCGGTCGGCCGGCGACCGCTCGCTGGCGTTCCGGCTCGATGAGGACTTCCTGAGCGGCGACGCCACCCACCCCGCGCTGGTGAAGGTCACCTACCGCGACGCCGGCCGGGGCAGCTTCAGGCTGCGGCACGCGGGCGGGGCCACGCCCTCGGTGGAGCTCAAGAACACGAAGAAGTGGCGCACGGCCACGTTCGCGCTCGACCTGCGCCCCGACCACTCGCTGCCCGCTGCCACGGACCTGTGGATCGACACCGCGAAGGGCGACCTCGCCGTCCGCTTCGTCCGGGTGCTGCGCCTCGAACAGCCGCAGGGCTGAGCCTCAGGCGTCCAGACGTTCCACCGGCTGGCCGGTGAGTTCGGCAATGAGTTCGAAGTCACGGTCGACGTGGAGGACGGTGTACCCGGCGAGTTCTGCCGTCGCGGCGATGAGCAGGTCCGGGATGGACGCCGCCCTGTGCTGCCCCCTCTCGGCGAGCAGCCTTTGCACGTGGACCGCGCGATCCTCGATCGCCGGTGTCAGGTACTCCACGGGCATCGCAACGAGTGGACCCGCATCCAGCACGCGCGCCAGGTCACGAGCAGAGCGCGCGGAGAAGCCGACCTCCAGCCGCGTGACCGTGGAAATGCACACGAGGCCCCGCTCGATCCGGTTCGCCCACGTTGCTGCGGACGCACTCTGGCCGAGTCGCACGAGCGCGGACTTGTCGATCAACCAGGCGGACGTCACGACCACGCCGCGTCCATGACCGAGACATCGGCGAGGTCACTGACGACTTCCCCCAGCCGAACGAGGTCTGCTGCACCAATTCCTGGGCCACCCCGGTGCGCGGCCTGCACCAGCTGTCGGCGGAGGTATTCAACCCGGGAGAGGCCGAGCCTGCGAGCCTGGTCATCGAGTGCTCGCAGTTCGTCGGACGGGAAGTCGCGGATCAGCAGATCAGGCATTGCACCTCCATTGATATCTGATGATATCACTGCACGATCCTCGCGGACGGGAAGGCGCCGTCGGACGCAGCGACTTCAGTAGCGGATCCGGGGGTGGAATCACTCATGCGGATATGACTAGCACCCACCGCCGACACTCCTCAGAAGTCGCGACGTTGACGCCCTTCGCGACGCGCCGCGGCTCGTTCCTCACCACGGCGCTCATCAGGGAGCGTTCCGTTCAGACGACCAGTTCGGTGTCGGCGCGGGGCACGACCATGGGGGCGTTGAAGTCGTTCATGATGCTGGCCAGCCGGAAGGCCCGCTCGTCGCGGTAGAGCTTCTCCAGGCTGAGCGGCTTGCCGTCCGGGCCGGACAGCGGGATCCGCCAGTTCGGGTACTCCCGGTCGGTGCCCGGCTGGTTCTGCGTCCGGCGGTCGCCCACGGCGTCGGTGAGGGCCGCGCACAGCACCCGCGACGGCGTGGCCACCAGGTAGCGGTGCAGGGCGTGCACGATGTCCTCGGTGGTCGCCGGCTGCGCGGTCAGGAAGCCGCGGCCGCGGAGCGCGTCCACGAACGACTCCCGCTCCCGCTCGGCCTGGGCCAGCTCCGCCTCCAGTGACTCGGTGAGCAGGCCCAGCTCGTGCTGCAGCTTGATGTGCTCCGCGGCCAGGTAGCCGGCGGTGGGCGGCAGGTCGTGCGTGGTCACGGACGCCAGGCAGTACTCCCGCCACGCCTCCGGCTGCAGCGGGCGCCCGTCGCCGTCCCGCTCGAACCAGGCGATCGAAGTACCGAGGATCCCCCGCTGGCGCAGGTAGTCGCGCACCCAGGGCTCCACCACACCCAGGTCCTCGCCCACCACCAGCGCGCCGGCACGATGCGCCTCCAGCGCCAGGATGCCGACCATCGCCTCGTGGTTGTACCGCACGTACGCGCCCCGGTTGGCGGCCATCCCGTCCGGGATCCACCACAGCCGGAACAGGCCCATGATGTGGTCGACCCGGATGCCGCCGGAGTGCCGCAGGATGCCGGCCACCATGCTCCGGAACGGGGCATAGGACAGGTCCTCGAGCCGGTCGGGACGCCAGGGCGCCTGCGCCCAGTCCTGGCCGGTCTGGTTGAAGTGGTCCGGGGGCGCGCCCACGCTGATCCGGCCGGCGAACAGGTTGCCGTAGGTCCACGCCTCCGCGCTCGACCCGCCGACACCGACCGCGAGGTCGTTCATGATGCCGATCCGCATGCCGGCGTCCTTCGCTGCCGACTGGGCGGCGCGCAACTGGTTGTCGGCCACCCACTGCAGCCAGGTGTAGAAGATGATCTGGTCGACGTGCTGCTCGGCGAACAGCGCCACCGTCGGCGAGGACGGACGCTTCAGCTCGGCCGGCCACTCCCGCCAGTCGCCACCGAACCGGGTGACCAGCGCCGACCAGGTGGCGAACTGGGTCAGCGCGCGGCCCTCGCGGCGCAGGAAGTCGTTGAACGCCATCCGCCGGGCCGGGCGCAGGCCGTGGTCGTAGATCACCCGCAACGCGTCGATCTTCGCCGTCCACACCTGGTCACGGCAGATCAGCTGCTCGCCGGAGAGCTCCTTCTTCAGCTTCGCCTTGATCTGCGCGATCCGGTTGCGGGCGCGGTCGTCGAGCTCGGCGTACTCGGGCACCAGCTCGGGCCGGATGTAGAGGGGGTTCACGTAGCGCCGCGACGCCGGCAGGTACGGGGACGCCTCCAGCGGCGGCTGCGGCTGTGCGGCATGCAGCGGGTTCACCAGGACGAAGCCGGCGAACTGCTGCGTCGCCGACCAGGTGGCCAGGTCGGCGAGGTCGAGCAGGTCGCCGATGCCCCAGGAGTCCTCAGACGCGACGCTGTACAGCTGGGACGCGTACCCCCAGGTGCGCTTCTCCCCCATCGCGGCGGGGAAGCCGAGGAACGCCGGGCTGACCACCAGCGTGGTCTCCGACTGGCCGGCCTCGGTGGTGGCCTGCAACCGGTGGTAGCCCAGCGGCAGGTCGGCCGGCAGATCGAAGGACGCCCGGCCGGTGAGCACGCCGTCCACCCACCGTGGCGCCTCGTCGTCGGTCACCTGCGGGATGTCCCGGTAGCCGCCTTCCTCCAGCCGGACCGCAACCCGCACCCAGTGGCCGTCCGGGAGGTGCACCTGGACCCGCTTGGGCGCGCCCTGCTCCATCACGACGCACGGGGGCAGCAGCCGCGTCCACGGGCGCAGGCGCAGCGCCTCCAGCGAGGCGCGGGCATGGTCGGGATCGGACGCGTCCACGTCCATCGCGGCCAGGATCGCGATCACCGTGTCGTCGGTGACCTCGGTGAGCCGGCCCTTCCAGTCCCAGAACTCGGTGGCGATCCCGAACGCGGCCGCGAGCTCGGTGAGGAACGGGTTGGAGAGGGCCATGGCCTGCAGCGACCCCTTCGTGGTCAGCCCCCGACGGAGCGGGGTCAGCGGACAAGTCGGTCAACAATACTGCCCGAATGGTCCGGTCTCGCGCGCTCCCGACGCGATGATCACGTCCGACGAATCGCCTCAGGACTCCTCGAACGGCGCCAGCAACCGGCGCAACAGGGCGGCCAGTTGCTCCCGTTCGGCCGGTTCGATCGCCGCGAGCACCTGCCGCTCGTAGTCGAGCAGGTCGGCCAGGGCGTCCTGCACCAGGCCCTGCCCGGCCTCGGTGAGCCGCACCCGGACGCCGCGACGATCGTCCGCGTTGGGCTGGCGCACCACCAGCCCGCGCGCCTCCAGCCGGTTCACCCGATTGGTCATGGTGCCGGACGTGGACAGGGTCTGGCGGATCAGCTCCCCCGGCGACAGCTCGTACGGACGTCCCGCCCGGCGCAGCGCCGCCAGCACGTCGAACTCCCAGCCCTCCAGGTCGTGGGCGGCGAATGCCGCGCTCCGCGCCCGGTCGAGGTGCCGGGCCAGCCGGCTGATCCGGGACAGGCTGCCCAGCGGGCTGACGTCCGCCTCCGGGAGCTCGCGCGCCCACGCGGCCAGGATCAGGTCCACCTCGTCGGCCATGGCACACCCCCGGTATCTCGATATCGAGACTTTATCGCCCGAAGCCACCGCCCCGCACCGCTCCGTCCGCGCGCTCCGGCACAAACGCTCCCGAAACTCGTTGTTGCTCCCGAAATTTTGGGAGCGTCTGCGATTTTCGGGAGCGTTTGAGGGATGGGGAGCGGCGGAGGGCGCCCGATCAGCGGCGGACGGAGAAGTTCTCCACCGCGCCGATCCGCAGGGACGCGGCGAGGCCGAGCGCGGCGACCACGGCCATCGCGGTCAACGGCGCGCCGAAGCCGAAGACCAGGCTGGCCTGCGCCAGCCCGAGTGCGAACAGGGTGCCCGCGATGCCGGCGCCGATGCTGTTGCCGAGCGCCTCCCCGACCTGCAGCGAGGAGGTGTTCCGACCGAGCTCGACCGTCTCGGACAGCTGCATCACGGCGAGCGAGGTGCTGGCCAGCGACAGGCCCATGCCCAGTCCCGCGAACACCCAGCCGACCACGGCGACCACCAGCAGGCGTCCGGGCAGCCAGGCCGACGTGGCGACGAGCACCAGCCCGGCGAGGACGCTCGCGGTGCCGACGACGATGATCTGGTCGCGACGCAACAACAGCCACGGACGCGACTGCAGCCACGCCCCGAGCATCCAGCCGCAGGAGCCGATCGTGATGATCGCGCCGGCCCACCACAGGTCCAGGTGCTCGGCCTGCACGAACATCAGCGGCAGGAACGTCTGGCCTCCGGCGAAGGCGCCGGCGGTGAAGGCGCGGACGACGATCACCGCGGCCAGCCCGCGTCCGGTGGGACGGAAGCCCGCCGGCAGCAGCGGCGGCAGCGCGCGCCAGAGCAGCACGACGCCCAGCGCGGCCCAGGCCAGCGACAGCAGCTCCAGGTGCTGGCCGGCCACCTGCAGGGCTGCGGCGCCGCCGGCCACCAGCGCCGCCCAGACCAACTGGCGCGGTGCGGCGGGCAGGTCGGCGGCCGGCGGCAGGTCCAGTCGCCGCAGCGGCCCGACGACCAGGGCGCCGCCCACCGCCATCAGCGGCAGCACCGACCAGAACACCCAGTGCCACGACAGCGCGGTGGACAGCCACGCCGCGAGCGGCGGGCCCACGAACGAAGGGATCATCCAGGCGGCGGAGAAGCCGGTCATCAGCACGGCCCGCTCCCGCTCGTCGAAGACGCGCGCGACCAGCACCATCACGGCCAGGTTCATGGTGCCCCCGCCGAGCCCCTGCACGAACCGCCCGACCAGCAGCAGCGGCATCGTCGGCGCGGCGGCGGAGACGACGATCCCGATTGCGAATACGACGAAGCCGACCGCCATCGGCAGCCGGGGCCCGAGTCGGTCGCTGAACTGGCCGGCGGCGACGATCGCGAACGTCTGGGCCAGCATGAAGGCCGAGAAGGTCCACGCGTAGAGGTCGAGGTCGCCGAGGTCCTCGGCCGCGGCGGGCATGGCGGTGACCACGGCCATCGCCTCGAACGCGATCGCGACCACGCAGAGCAGCAGGCCGATGGTCAGCCCGCGCCGGGAGGGCGCGACGGACGCGAGCGGCGCCTCGTCCTGCATGACTCACCCCCTGCCGTTACGATCAGCCCGTCAGTCTCTCACGATCCCGGAGTTCGCATGTCCCCGAGCGATCCAGCCTCCGACCGCGCCGAAGGCTCCCCGGCCGGTCCGGATGCGCCCGAACGGGTCGCCCGCGGGCTGTCGTTCTCGCTCGGTGGCATCGTGGTCGGCGTGGCGCTCACGGCGCTGTTCTGGAAACTCGACCTGATCGCATCGATCACCAACTTCGCGATGGCGTACGTGTGCGCCCGGCTCTACGTCCGGGGCGCCGGCACCACCCCGCGCAGCGGCCTGGTCGGCCTGATCGCGGTGATCGTCGGCGGCGTCGTCCTCTCGGTGGCCGCGCTGATCGCCATGGACGCCCTGGCCCAGCTGGGCACGGACCACCCCTACGCGACGCTCGCCGACAAGGCGGCCTTCGTCACCGGCAGCCTGCTCAGCCCGGAAGGGTGGCAGTCCTACACGGGCAACCTGCTGATGGGCATCCTGTTCGCCTCAGCGGGTACGTTTGGAGTGATCCGACCACTCGGTCTTGCCAAGGGGGCCTGATGACCACCGAGAACCCGAAGGTGACCACGATCACCAAGGAGCGCACCGACGTCCGGGAGGACCTGCGCCCCGACGAGGGCGACCACGAGCGGTTCTCCCACTACGTGCCCAAGGCCAAGCTCACCGAGGCCATGGTGATGGGTACCCCGGTGATCGCGCTGTGCGGGAAGGTGTGGGTGCCGTCGCGCAATCCGGACCGGTACCCGGTCTGCCCGGAGTGCAAGGAGATCTGGCAGTCGCTGCGTCCCGGCGGGGGCGACGGCGAGGGCGAGGGCTGACGCGCCGCGGACCCGCCCGGAGGCTGCCGGGGTCCATACACCTGCTGCCCTAGGATTGGGCGCGTGGCACCGAAGACACTGATCGTCCTGAGACACGCGAAGTCGTCCTGGCAGACCGACGAGGCCGACCTGCGCCGCCCCCTCTCCGAACGCGGTGAGCGCGACGCCGTCGCGGCGGGCGGCGTGCTGGCCAAGTACACCCTCGACGTCGTGCTCGCGTCCAACGCGACCCGCGTCCAGCAGACCTGGTCGGGCGCGATCGACGGCGGCGCGCAGTGCGCGGACGTCCGGGTGTCGGAGCTGATCTACCACGCCTGGCCCGGTGAACTGCTCACCGAACTGCACGAGCTGGACGAGACCGTGCACACCGCGTTGCTGATCGGGCACCAGCCGACGCTGGGCGACCTGATCACCAGCCTCGCCAAGCCGTCGCCGCTGTCGGACCGGGTCGCGGCGAAGTTCCCGACCTCCGGGCTCGCGGTGCTGACGTACCGGGGGGCCTGGAAGACCCTGGCCGCGGGCAAGGCCAACCTGAAGCGCCTTGAGATCCCGAGAGGTTGAGCCCCGGCGCGCCGCCGCGCCCGAGACCACCCACCCCGCCCCCCGCCGCGCGCTGCGCGCCGGGCCCGGACGCGTCCGGGCCTGGCGGCTGCTGGGCGCGCTCGGCATCGTGGCCAGCTTCTTCGCCGGACTGCTGGCCGGCCCGCTGCTCGGCATCGATCCCGGAGCCACGAACGACGCGGACGCCGCCACGGCGGCGATCGTTCGCGCCGAAGCGCCGACGTCGGCGACCGCCGTGCCCACGGCCAGCCCGTCCGTGGCGTCCGGTGGGTCCGGTGCCGACGACGGGACGGCGTCCAGCGAACCGGACTGCCGGGGCGCGAAGGACACCCGCTCGGCCGCCCGGAAGAAGCCGTTCACGGTCTGCGGGACCGCCCTGATCAGCAAGGAGCACCGGGTCAGCGCCGCGTACACCCCCACGCTGGTCACGGTGAACGTGCGGTCGAACGGCATCCCGAACGTGCTGCTGCAACCGGTGGCGGGGAAGGCGCTGAAGAAGCTGTTCGCCGCCGCGACGAAGGCCGGGCACACCCTCGTGGTGCGCTCGTCCTACCGCTCCTACGCCACCCAGGTGCACTGGTACGCCACGATGGACCAGCGGCTGACCGCGCCCGCAGGGGCGAGCGAGCACCAGTCCGGGCTCGCCGTCGACCTCGCCGGCATCTCCAACGGCGCACTCGTCCACGGCACCGTGCTCGCCCGGTCGCCGATCGGCAAGTGGCTGGTCAAGCACGCACCGGCGTTCGGCTTCATCCTGCGCTACCCCAGCAACCAGTCGAAGATCACCGGCATCGTCTATGAGCCGTGGCACTTCCGCTACGTCGGCACCGAGGTCGCCGAAGGCGTGGTCGCGACGAAGACGAAGACCCTCGAGCAGTACCTCAAGGAGACCTGACCGGACCGAGTTGGGGACGGTTCCTCACTCGGTCCACCAGAGCACGTGGACCGAGTCAGGAACTCCCCACCGGTCCGGGGGAGGCCTGACCGGTCCCTTTTCGCGTCGCCCCGCCCGCCCGACGCGAAAGGAGAACCGTCCCCGTTTCGCGTCAGGCGGTGGTCGACGGCAGGATCTCCAGGGCCGGGTACTCCGGCTTCCACATCCGCTGGTAGATGTCGTGGATGGGATTGGTCATCGGTCGGCGGGCGAGGCCCTGCTGCTCGGCGGTCTCGGCGACGGCCTTGGCCACGGTGGACGCGACCAGGCGCAGGTCGCTCATCGACGGCAGCAGGGACGCGCCGGGCCGGTACTCGTTGACCAGGCCGGCGAGGGCGTCCGCGGCGGCGTAGATCATCTCATCGGTGATCCGGCGCGCCCGAACGACCGAGGTGCCGAGGCCGAGGCCGGGGAAGATGAGCGCGTTGTTCGCCTGCGCGATCGAGTGGTACACCTCGCCGTGCTTGATCGTGCCGTACGGGCTGCCGGTGGCGATCAGGGCGCGGCCGTCCGTCCACTCCAGCAGGTCGGCCGGGTGGGCTTCCGAGCGGCTGGTCGGGTTCGACAGCGGCAGGATGATCGGACGCTCGCAGTGCTCGGCCATGGAGCGCACGACGTCCTCGGTGAACGCGCCGTGCTGGGCGGACGCGCCGATCAGGATCGTCGGGTGCACGTTCGCCACCACCTCGGCCAGCGTGATCCGCTCGGGGTTGGCGACGTCCCAGCCGTCCACCTCGGCGCGGCTGCGGGCGTAGGGACGCTGGAAGTCGCGCACCCGGGCGCTGTCCTCGACGATCAGGCCGCGGCTGTTGAACGCGTAGAACTGCGCGTACCCGTCCTCGGCGTCCAGCCCGGCCCGGGTCATCGCCTCCCGGATGATGTCGGCGATCCCGACCCCGGCGGTGCCGGCCCCGTAGATCACCACCCTGTGCTGCGGCAGCGGGGCCCCGGTCAGCCGGACGGCGGCCAGCACGCTGGCCAGCACCACTGCCGCGGTGCCCTGGATGTCGTCGTTGAACGTGCAGATCTCGCCGGCGTACCGGTTCAGGATCCGGTGCGCGTTGCCGGCCCCGAAGTCCTCCCAGTGCAGCATCGCGTTCGGGAACAGCTTCGTCACCGTGTTCACGAACAGGTCGATGAACTCGTCGTACTGCTCGCCGCGGATCCGGGCGTGCCGCTCGCCCAGGTACAGGTCGGAGTTCAGCAGGCCCAGGTTGTCGGTGCCCACGTCCAGCACCACGGGGATGGCGCGCCGCGGGTGGATGCCCGCCGCCGCGGTGTACACGCCCAGCTTGCCGACCGCGATCTGGATGCCGCCGATGCCCTGGTCGCCGATGCCCAGGATGCCCTCGGAGTCGGTCACCACGACCAGGTCGACGTCGTCGGCGTCCAGCTCGAAGTCCATCAGTGACTGCTCGATCAATTCAGGGTGGTCGATGGACAGGAAGCAGCCGCGCGAGCCCACGTACTCGTGGCTGAACCGCTCGATCGCCTCCCCGATGGTCGGGGTGTAGATGATCGGCAGCATCTCCTCGAGGTGCTCGCTGAGCAGCCGGTAGAACAGCACCTCGTTCCGGTCCCGCATCTGCGAGAGCAGGATGAACTTCGCCAGCGGCGACGGCGAGCGCGAGTACTGCGCGTACGTGCGGCGCAGCTGCTCCTCGATCGTCGTCACCCGGGACGGGAGCAGCCCGGACAGGCCCAGCTGCTCACGCTCGGCCATCGTGAAGGCCGTGCCCCGGTTCGCCATCGGGTGCACCAGGATCAGCCGTCCCCGGGCGCTCACCTGCAGCACCGCATCCCTGGTGTCGGTGATCAGGTTGAAGTCGGTCTGTCGCATGGTCGGCCTTCTCCGGAATTTGTACTGACAATTACCCTAGTACGTGCCGCGGCTCAGTACCGGTAGAACTCACTCTTGAACGGCCCCTCGACCTCGATCCCGAGGTAG
>JAGQUI010000290.1 GCA_020438595.1 Propionibacteriaceae bacterium
GCGTCCGGCCAGCCGGCGATCCGGCGGACGCGCGGGGGTCGCCGCGGCCGGACACCAGGCGAGACTGACCAGGAATCCCCGCGGCGCGTCGACCTCGCAGACCAGGTAGCTCTCCGGGCTCCCGGCGATCCAGCCGCCGCCCCGGCGCAGCCAGACCGCCCCGGGGTCGACCAGCTGCCCGCGCCCGTCGGCCTTCAGCACCGCCTGCACCCGCGTCCAGCGGCGCAGCACGTGTTCCCTCGACGCGCCGATCCGGCGGTGCAGCTCGTCGATCCGCTCGTGGTCGCACACGGCCGGCTCGACGTCGATCCCGAGCCGCGAGACCGCGGCCCGCGGCGCCACGGCGGCCACCACGAGGCCGTCGGCGTACGCGATGCTCGCCACGGCCGGCACCCCGTCCAGCCCGACCCCCGCGTGCCGGCCGCCGCACCGGGCGCAGCGCCCGGGCACCACGGTCCAGCCGGTGGCGTCCGGGAACAGCACGTCCACCAGGCCGCGCACCAGCAGGCGTCCGAGCACGAACCGCTTCCGCCGCGCCCGGGGCAGGCCTTCGGCCCGCTCGCGATCCAGCGCACCGAGCAGGTCGAGTTGGCCGCGCACGCTGATCCGCCGGTTCTCGGGCAGCCAGGCCACGAGTACCGGTCCGGCCACGACCGGAGTCGTCGCCGCCAGCGCGTCGGACAGTGCCACGCTTCTCCCAGGGCAGGTGATGGATCGAACGCTCGCCAACCCGGGCGAACCGGGGGCGACACAGGGGTGAACGCCACATGAGGGATCCGGGAACAACTCGCCGGGCCCCGCGTGCGCACGGCTCGCCGGCAGGGTTCATCCACCCGTGTCCACCCGTTCACCCGGTCTCCACCCGGCGCACGGATGATGGAGCAGACCGATCGCGGGCACCGCGACCGGCGTCCCGATTCCCGGCCAACGACGGCGAGGAGCTCATGACCACCACCCTCACCCCCACCACCGCCACCGACGCACCGCCCTGCCCCTGGTGGTGCACCGCAGGACCCGCCGAACACGAGTGGCACGCCGACCGTTTCGGCGGACGCACCGGACTTCACCACCGGGCCGTCGGCGGCTTCACCCTCTACGCCACGGAGCGATCGCGGCCCGGCGCCGCCTCCGCCATCGAGATGTATGCCACGCAGACGGGCTTCGTCGCCGTCCGGAGCGCGGCCGAGGCGCTGGCCCTCGGCGAGGACCTGCGCCAGCTGACCGCGATCCTGCGCCGGATCGAGTCGGACGAGCCGGCACGCGCTGCAGGGTCTGCCCGGGAGGGGTAGAGCCTGCCCATCGACCCGGACGCGGCCACCGCCCATACTGGGCCGATGGATCGTGAATCCCTGCGGGCCGCGCAGGCACCGCTGCGGGAGCGCTACCGCGCCGAACCCGCCACCGCGCTCGCCGCCCTGGACGCGCGGGCCGCCTGGACCGAGCCGGGCATCACCTGCACGGTGGACGGCTGGGCCGGCCCGGTGCGGGCCGGGCTGCACACCGCCACCGGCGGGGACGGCAGCGACGCCTGCTCCGCCGACATGCTCCTGCAGGCGCTGCTCGGCTGCGCCGGCGTGACCATGCGCAGCGTGGCCACGGTGATGGGCCTCGACGTGCGGTCGGCCGCCTTCACCGCGACCAGCGCCTACGACGCCCGCGGCACCCTCGGGGTCGACCGCGACGTGCCGGTCGGCATCCGGGACGTGCTGGTCACCGCCGTTCTCGACACCGACGCGTCCGACGCCGACCTGGCCAGGCTCGCGACGTCCACCGAGCGCTACTGCGTGGTGGGCCGGTCGCTGAACGTGCCGGTGCGCGTGGTGGTCGAGCGCGTGGCCTAGGGCGCAGGCGCGCCCGGCCGACCCGGTCAGCGCAGCAACCGCCGCAGTCCCGCGGCGTAGCTCGCCCGGGCCAGGACGCCGACCAGTGGGTCGAACAGCCGGGGCAGCCGGCCCAGCCGGAACTCCTGCCGCCACTCCACCCTCGAACCCGCCCGGGTCGGGGTCACCGTCCAGCGGACCCGGCCACCGATCACCCGCCCACGCTTGGCCACCTCGACCAGTCCCGGCAGATCGTCGGGAAGGTCGCCGGAGGGTCGGCGGAACAGTTCCACCTCCATCGGGTCGTCGAAGCCCAGCACTCCGACGCCGGTCCGGGCCACGAAACGCTGCCCGCGGCGCGGCTCGCCGTCGTGGTGCAGGCGGGTCAGCGGGATCGCCGCCGAGTGGGCGTCCCAGTCGACGAGCCGTGCGAAGACCTCGGACGCGGGACGCGGGCTCTCCCGCACGATCACGAACTCGGGCACCCCGCCTCCTGACTGCCTCAGCCCCGGGGCGTGAGCGCGGGATCGGCCGGATCCGACAGCGAGACGAGCGCGAGCACCACTTCCACCCGCTCGACGAGCCGGCGCTCCAGCGCCGCGAGTTGCCCAGCGGCGGTGCGCTCGTCCGGGTTGCCCACGAGGTCGACGGCGCCGGAGAGGAACACATGCCCGGGGCCCACCAGCGACAGCCTCAGCTCGGTGACCCGCTCCACCTCGGGCTGGTCGAGCAGCGCCGCCAGCGCGGCGTTCCAGACCCTCTTGTCGGCCACCTCGCCGACCAGGAAGCTGCGGTTGCGGTCGATCAGGACGACCGCGACCACGCCGAGCAGGACGCCGACCAGGATCGACCCGATCGCGTCCGGGACAGCGGAGCCGGTGAGCTGGTGGCCCAGGATGCCGGCCGCCGCGATCACGATGCCGACCAGGGCGGCCGCGTCCTCGAAGAAGACCGCGCGCACGGTGGGGTCGGAGGTGCGCATCAGCTGCGTCCACAGGTCACGCTCGTTGCGCGCGGCGGACGCCCGGAGGTGTCGCCTCGCCTGCAGGAACGAGACGCCCTCCAGCACGAACGCGACGGCCAGGACGAGGTAGGCGACCCCGAACTCCTCGGCGGGCTGCGGGTCCAGCAGTTCCTGGACGCCGTGGGTCACCGACACCCCCGCGCCGACGGCGAACAGGCCGATCGCGGCGAACATCGACCAGACGTAGATCTCGCGGCCGTAGCCGAGCGGGTGCTCCGCGTCCGGCGGACGGGCGGCGCGGCGCTGGGCGATCAGCAGGAAGACCTCGTTGCCGGTGTCGGCCCACGAGTGCACGGCCTCGGCGACCATCGACGCCGAACCGGTGATGCCCGCGGCCACGGTCTTCGCGATCGCGATCAGCAGGTTGGCCGCGAACGCGACCACGACGGTGAGCACGCCTTCGCCGCCGGCCCGCTCGGGGGCCGCCCCTCCTGCACCACCTCCGGTCACGGCGCAAGACTAACGAAGACCTCCCGGTCCCCGACGCGGGCGGCTTGTGCTCCCCACGCTCCTTCGCCCGGATGCCGACCACAAGACGGTCGCAGGCCCGCGCCCTCAGCAGTCCTACCCACTCCGCCCGCTGAGACGGCCCTCGTGCTTGTTCATACCCCCCGGGGTATCGCTATGGTGGAGGACGTAAGAGATACCCCCCGGGGTATACGCGAACCCAGTTCAGGAGAAACATGCTTCTCGAGCGCATCTATGACGAGGACCTCGCGCAGGCCAGCTACTTCGTCGGCTGCCAGGCGAAGGGCGAGGCGATCGTGATCGATCCCCGCCGCGACCTCACCCCCTACCTCGACCTGGCCCGACGCAACGGCATGAAGATCGTCGCGGTGACCGAGACCCACATCCACGCCGACTACCTGTCCGGAACCCGGGAGCTGGCCGCCGCCACCGGCGCCACCATGTACGTCTCCGCCGAGGGCGGCGAGGACTGGCAGTACGGCTTCGAGGCCGAACGGCTCCACCACGGCGACGCGATCCGGCTCGGCAACATCGTCGTGGAGGCCCGGCACACCCCGGGTCACACCCCCGAGCACCTCTCGTTCCAGGTCACCGACGGCGCCTTCTCCGACCAGCCGGGCTACTACTTCTCCGGCGACTTCGTGTTTGTCGGCGACCTCGGCCGCCCCGACCTGCTGGACGAGGCCGCCGGCGGCGTGAACACCCGTTTCGCCGGCGCGCGGGCGCTGTTCGCCAGCCTGCGCGACGAGTTCCTCACCCTGCCCGACTACGTGCAGGTACACCCCGCGCACGGCGC
>JAGQUI010000291.1 GCA_020438595.1 Propionibacteriaceae bacterium
ATGAAGACGGCCGCGATCGCGTCCAGCTCCCAGCCCACGCCGTCGAAGGGGCCGGACGCGGTGGAGCGGCCCACGAACATCAGGCCGGCCGCCGCGGAGAGCACCGACATGTTGAGCATGACGAGGAAGTACGTCCTGCGGGTGTTCACGCCCGAGAGCTCGGCGGCGAGCCGGTTCCCGCCGACCGCGTAGATGTGCCGTCCGGTGACGGTGCGCCCGGTGATGAAGCTGTAGATGATCACGAGTGCGGCGAGGATCAGGCCCGGGACGGGGAAGGAGGTGCCGGGACGGCCGGTACCGAACATCCAGGTCAGCCAGCCGACGACGACGGCCAGCAGCACGATCCGGGTGATCGTCACCCAGAACG
The DNA here is from genome assembly GCA_020438595.1 of Propionibacteriaceae bacterium. Next base: position 368 of record JAGQUI010000291.1, read on the forward strand.
GCGGCACCTCGGCGTTCACCTTGACCAGCGCTCGTCGGCTGCGCAACTGCAGCCACGCCAGTGCGGCGATCGTGAGCAGGCCCAGCAGAAGCGTGGAGTTGTTCATGCCGGTGTTCGGGCCCCACTCGGGCAGGTAGCCGGCGCCGATGAACTGGAAGTCCTTGGGGACGGGGATGGTCAGCGACTTGCCGACGAACTGGTTGGCGCCCCGGAAGAACATGTAGCCGGCCAGGGTCACGATGAAGCCGGGGATGCCCATGTAGGCCACCCAGAAGCCCTGCCAGGCGCCGCACAGGGCTCCGATGACCAGGCCGAGCAGGATGCCTGCCCACCAGGGCAGGCCCCAGTCGCGCATCGCGATCGCCACTACGATGCCCACGAACGCGGCGACCGAGCCGACCGAGAGGTCGATGTGGCCGATCACGATCACCATCACCATGCCGATCGCGAGCACCAGCACGTAGCTGTTGCCGTTGATCAGGTTCATCAGGTTGGTCGGCGTGATCACCAGGCCACCGGTCATGATGTGGAAGAACAGGGCGAGCGCGACCAGCACGAACAGCATGCCGAACTGGCGAAGGCTGCCACCGAACAGTTTCTTGATTGCGTCCATCGTCGTCTTCCTCCGCGGCTCAGGCCGCGTCCTTGGTGGTTGTCGGGATCAGCGTCATGAGGCGCATCAGGTTCTCCTGGCTGGCTTCGGCCACATCCAGGCACCCGGTGATGGTGCCGCTGCTGACGGTGTAGATGCGGTCGCAGGTGCCGAGCAGCTCGGGCAGCTCGGAGGAGATCATCATGATCGCCTTGCCCTGCTGGGCCAGGGCGTTCATGATCCCGTACATCTCGTACTTCGCACCCACGTCGATGCCGCGGGTCGGCTCGTCCAGGATCAGCACCTCGGGCTCGGTGAACAGCCACTTGGCGACAACGACCTTCTGCTGGTTGCCGCCGGAGAGCTTGACCACTCCCTCGTTCACGTTCGGCGTCTTGATCCGCAGTTCCTGGCGGTACTTCTCCGCGGCCGTGTACTCCGCGTTGCGATCGACCACGCCCCGCGGGGAGATCAGGCCGAGTTCCGCGGACACCACCGTGGTGCGGATGTCGTCCAGCAGGTTCAGGCCCAGCACCTTGCGGTCCTCGGTCACGTAGGCGAGCCCCAGCTCGATCGCCTGCTCGACGGTCTTCGGCTCGATCTCCTTGCCGTCGAGCATGATCTTCCCCTTCAGCCAGGTGCCGTAGGAGCGACCGAACAGCGAGCGGGCGAGCTCGGTGCGTCCCGCCCCCATCAGGCCGGCGAAACCGACGATCTCGCCGCGCCGGAGGTTGAAGCTCGACCCCTTGCAGACGAGCCGGTCGGGGATCTCCGGGTGTGCGATCGTCCAGTCCTTCACCTCGAACATCACCTCGCCGATGTTCGGGGTGCGTTCGGGGTAGCGGGAGGTGAGCTCGCGGCCCACCATGCCCCGGATCAGGCGGTCCTCGTCGACGCGCTCCCCCGGCGGGACGTCGATGGTCTCGACGCTCTTGCCGTCCCGGATGATCGTGATCGAGTCGGCCACGGCGGCGATCTCGTTCAGCTTGTGGCTGATCATGATGCAGGTGATGCCGTGGCTCTTGAACTCCCGGATCAGTTCCAGCAGGTGCGCCGAGTCGGTCTCGTTCAGCGCCGCGGTCGGCTCGTCCAGGATCAGCAGCTTCACGTCCTTGCTGATCGCCTTCGCGATCTCGACCAGCTGCTGTTTGCCCACGCCGATGCTCTTGATCTGGGTGTCGGGATCGTCCTGCAGGCCCACATGGTCCATCAACTCACGGGCCTTCTGGCGCGCCCCCACCCAATCGATCCCGAACCGACCGCGCACCTCGTTGCCGAGGAAGATGTTCTCCGCGATCGAGAGCTCGGGGATGAGCGCCAGCTCCTGGTGGATGATCACGATCCCCGCGTGCTCGCTGGAACGGATGTTCGCGAACGTCGCCAGCTTGCCGTCGTAGAAGATCTCGCCCGTGTAGGTGCCGTGCGGGTGCACTCCGGACAGCACCTTCATCAGAGTCGACTTGCCGGCGCCGTTCTCGCCGCAGATGGCGTGGATCTCGCCGCGGTGGACCCGCAACGACACCCCGTCCAGGGCCTTCACGCCCGGGAACTCCTTGGAGATGTGCCGCATCTCCAGAATCAGATCGGACTCAGCGGGCAACGGGTCCCCTCCTGGCTCCAGGCAGCCTGGCGGGGCCACCGATCGACGACGCTGTTCGATGAGCAGGTTCGACCAGCCAGTGCCATGAACCCGCTCGTTCTGCAGACTAGGGACGGACTTTTTCACTGTCAACGGTCATATCCGCCTCGTTATCGAATCGTTTTCTTCCAGTAGTTGGTCAAGTTATCGGCCTACGATGATTGAAAAGGGTCGATCGGTGCGCCTATGCTCCTGCCATGTCGCCGACGACAGGACGCCCGTCCCTGCGGGACCGGACCAGGGAAGAGGTGTTCGCCCTCATCCGGGGTTCGCGCGACCTGACCCGTTCGACTCTCGTGGAGCTCACCGGCCTGCCCAGCAGCACGGTCGGCCACGCAGTGGCGCGGCTGATTCTCGAGGGACGCGTCACCGAGTCCACACCGCCGGCAAAGGGCCCCGGCTCGGGCAGTGGGCGCCCGGGATCGATCCTGAACGCGGTCGCCACATCCACCCGAACCGGAGCGATCGACTTCGGCCACCGACACTTCCGGGTCGCTCTCGGCGACGACCAGGGCAACGTGGTCGACGAGGAGATCGTCCAGCTCAACGTCGACCGATCCCCGGTGAACGGGCTGGACGCCGCCGCGGCCAGCCTGCGGGCGCTGGGCGAGCGCAACGGCGTGTCGTCGCTGGCGTGTGTCGCGGCCGGCGTCCCCGGACCGATCGAGGCGGAGACCGGCCTGGTCTGCTCAACGACCACGCTGTCGAACTGGGCCGGCATGTACCCGGCGCGGGAACTCGAGAAGCGTCTCGGGGTGCCCGCGCTCGTCAGCAACGACGCCAGCGCCGGCGCGCTCGGCGAGCTGCACCACGGTGCCGGCCGGGGGCATCGGGACTTCCTCTACATCAAGGCGTCCCACGGAATCGGGGCCGGCATGGTGGTCGGCGGGGAGCTCTTCGAGGGAGGCAACGGCTTCGCCGGCGAGATCGGCCACATCATCATCTCCGGACGCCCCGAACTGTGCCGGTGCGGCAACCGGGGCTGCCTGGAGGCTGTGGTCTCGGTGCCGTCGGTGAAGGAGCAGCTCAGCCACACCCACCCGCACCTCGACGTGGACGCGGTCGACCTGGCCACCCTGAACGATCCGGTGTCGGCCCGGATCCTGAACGAGAGCGGACGCACGATGGGCACGGTGCTCGCCGGCCTCTGCGACCTGCTGAACCCGACCATCCTGATCATCGGCGGCGAGCTCGGTGCGTCCGGCCAGCCGCTGATCGACGGCGTGCGGGCATCGGTGAACCGGTTCGCCCAGCCGTCGACCTCGAGCGCCATCGAGATCGTGGCGGCCGGGCTCGGCCAGCGCGCCGAACTGGTGGGCACGGTGCAACTGGCCGCCACGCTCGCCCGCGCCTGAGCGCGGGCAGGCGAGGTCCGCTGGTCGCTCGCGGGCGCGCGCAGGCTCAGGCGGCCTCGCCGAGCTGGAACTGGATGTCGATGTGGACCGGTGGTCGGTGGCCGGGTACCGGGGGTGCGGTGC
>JAGQUI010000292.1 GCA_020438595.1 Propionibacteriaceae bacterium
AAGGCCTTCACCGACGCCGGCATCATCGTCATGGCCGGCACCGAGCACAACACGCTCGACCGGATCCCGATCGAGGTGGCCTGCGTCGACGGGCCCGCCTCGGCGTCCGCGCGCAAGGCGTTCTGGGAGGCCACCTGCGTGGTCGCCGCCCACCAGCACGAGGTGGGCGAGGGCCGTCCCGGCTACGTCGACCGCGCGGGCGTACGGACCGCAATCCCGACGGCGGCACTGGTCGAACTCGGCAGTGCACTGATTACCAAGGAGCACCGGTGAGCATCATCGAGGAACTGGTCCAGGTCGCCAACGCCTTCGGCGCCGACCCCGAGTACTCCCGGGCCGGCGGCGGCAACGCCTCGGTGAAGGTGGACGGGGTGCTGCGGATCAAGCCCAGTGGCGTACCGCTGGCCACGCTGGCCGCCGCGGACCTGGTCGGCCTGCGCAACGACGTCCTGCTGGACGCGCTCCATTCGGACGAGCCGGTCGAGGGCGACCCGGTGCAGGCGGCCGCGGCGAAGGCCCTGGTGGACGCACCCGGCGGGCGCCGGCCGAGCGTGGAGATCCTGTTCCACGCGCTGATCCCGGACGCGCTGGTGCTGCACACCCACCCGCTGGTGGCCAACGCGCTCACCTGCAACACCGACGCCGCCGCGCTCACCGAGCGCCTGTTCGGCGACGAGGCGGTGTTCGTGCCCTACACCGACCCGGGGGTGCCGCTGGCCCGCAAGGTCGGGGAGGTGCGCGATGCCTACACCGCGCGGACCGGCCGTCCCGCGCCCGGGATCACGCTGCTGGGCAACCACGGCATCATCGTCTCCGGCAACTCCGCCGCCGAGCTCACCGAGCGGGCCGAGCGGCTGACCGCCACCATCGCGGCCGCGATCGAGGCTGGAGAGCTGGTGCCGGCCGCACCCGAATCTGATCCGGCTGCCCTGGCCGCACTGCGCGCCGTTGTCTCCCCCACCCTGCGCGGGCTGCTCGGCACTGCCGAACGGCTGGCCGTCGTCACGTCCGACGCCTCCGACCTGGTTCGGTCGGTCACCACGACCCCCGCGGGCGCGGCGATCCTCGCCGACGGCCCGCTGATCCCCGACCAGATCGTCTACGCCGGCTCGCTGCCGCTCGTGCTCGACCCGGGCGCCGACGCCGCGGCCGTGACCGCGGCGGTCGCCGGCTACCGCGAGGCACACGGCAAGGACCCGGTGGTCGCCGTGGTGCCCGGCGTGGTCGCCTTCGGCGCGGGGGCCGACCTCGCCGCCGCGCAGACCGCGCTGGCCACCTTCACCGACGCCCTGCGCGTGGCGCGGGACGCGAACCGGATCGGCACCGTGCGCTGCCTGGACGCCGCCGAGCGCGGCTTCATCGAGAACTGGGAGGCCGAGAGCTACCGCAAGGCGGTCGCCGCGTCGGCCCGCGCCGGCCGCATGGACGGCAAGGTGGTCATGGTCACCGGTGCCGCCCAGGGCTTCGGCCTCGGCATCACCACCGAACTGCTCGCCGAGGGCGCCCAGGTGGTTCTGGCCGACCTGAACGTCGAGCTGGCGCAGGCCAACGCCGCGGAGTTGAGCGCGCAGTACGGGCCCGGCCGGGCGGTGGCGGTCAAGGTGAACGTGTCCGACGAGCAGTCCCAGCTCGACGCGGCAGCCGAGGTGGTCGCGATATACGGCGGGCTGGACGTGTTCGTCTCCAACGCCGGCGTGCTCCGCGCCGAGGGCGTGATGACCCAGCCGGTGGCCGACTTCGACCTGGTCACGAACGTGAACTACCGGGGCTACTTCCTCGGCGTCCGCGCGGTCGCGCCGATCCTGGCCGCCCAGCACGCCGCCCGGCCGGACGCGCTGTTCGACATCATCGAGATCAACTCCAAGTCGGGCCTGGAGGGCTCGAAGCGGAACTTCGCCTACGCCGGCTCCAAGTTCGGCGGCATCGGGCTCACCCAGAGCTTCGCGCTCGAACTGATCGAGTACGGCATCAAGGTGAACGCGATCTGTCCCGGGAACTACCTGGACGGGCCGCTGTGGATGGACCCCGAACGCGGCCTCTTCGTGCAGTACCTGCGGGCCGGCAAGGTCCCCGGTGCGCAGACCGTCGCCGACGTCCGGGCCTTCTACGAGGGCAAGGTGCCGATGGGCCGCGGCTGCCTCCCGTCCGACCTCGCCAAGGCCGTGTACTACATCGTCGACCAGGCCTACGAGACCGGCCAGGCCGTGCCGGTCACCGGTGGCCAGAACATGCTGAACTGAGCGCAGTCAACAAGGAGAAATCGTGACCCAGGAATTCCCGGACACCCAGCACGCGATCCAGTTCGTGGGCGCCGATCAGGTGGTGCACAACGAGGCGAAGGACATGTACCCGCTCGGGCCGAGGCAGGTGCTGCTGAAGCCCGAGGCCTGTGGCATCTGCTTCTCCGACACCAAGCTGCTGCACGCCTTCACGAACCACCCGCGCAAGAGTGAGGTGCTCAGCGGGCTGGACGCTGCGGCGCTGGCCGAGATCCCCAGCTATTCCCCGGGCGAGGCGCCGATCGTGCCCGGCCACGAACCGGTCGGCCGGATCGTCGCCGTCGGCGCCGAGGTGCAGCACCACCGGGTGGGCGAGCGGGTGCTCGTGCAGACCGACTACCGCCACCTGCCCACCGCCAGCTCGAACGCCGCCTTCGGCTACAACTTCGAGGGCGCGCTGCAGGAGTACGTGGTGCTCGACGAGCGCGTGATCATGGACCCCGACACCGGTGAGCGGTTCCTGATCCCGGTCAGCGAGGGCCCCTCGGCGTCCGCGGTCGCGCTGATCGAGCCGTGGGCCTGCGTCGAGGCGGCCTACGCCTGGGGCGAGCGGCAGCACCTGCTCGACGGCGGCCGGCTGCTCGTCGTCGTGGCCGCGGGTCGCCAGGTGGCCGGGCTGGCCGAACTGGTGGCCGCGCACGCGCCGGCGTCCGTCTCCGTGGTGGGCGCGGCCGATCCCGAGTCCGTCGGCGCGCCGATCGTCGCCGCGGACCTGGAGGCCCTCGCTGGCCCCACCTTCGACGACATCGTCTACTTCGGTTCGGACGCGGCGACGATCGAGAAGCTCGGGCCGCTGCTGAAGCCGTTCGGCGTGCTCGACCTGGTGCTCGACGGCACCCCGATCGGCGCCCCGGTGCCGGTGGACGTCGGCCGCGTGCACTACGACCTGATCCGCTACGTCGGCACCACCGGCGCCTCGGCGGCCGAGGGCTACGCGAAGATCCCCGCGCAGTGCGAGCTGCGGGAGGGCGACAACGTCGCGATCGTCGGCGCCGCCGGGCCGATGGGCCTGATGCACACGATCCGCACCGCGGTCTCCGGCGTCCCGGGGATCCGGATGGACGCGGTGGACGTCGACGACGCCCGGCTGGCCCACCTGGCGGCCGTGCTCGCCCCGGTGGCGGCCGCGGAGGGCGTGCCGGTCAGCGTCCGGAACTCGAAGACGGAGCCGCTGGAGGCGGGCTACAGCTACGTCGCGGTGATGGTGCCGGCGCCTGCGCTGATCGCCCAGGCCGTGGAACTCGCCGGCGAGGGCGGCATCGTGAACGCCTTCGCGGGCTTCGCGATCGGCACGATGGCGCCGCTCGACCTCGACGCGGTCGCGGCGCGCGGGGTGTACATGGTGGGCACCTCCGGCTCGCGGATCCAGGACATGAAGGCGATGCTGAGCAAGGTCGAGTCCGGCCAGCTCGACACCAACGTGTCACTGTGGGCCGTGACCGGCATGGCCGGGGTGGCGGACGCGCTGGAGAGCGTGAACAACCGCACCTCCGGCGGCAAGATCATGGTCTACCCGATGCTGCACGACCTCGGCCTGACCCGGCTCGACGAACTGGAGGAGAAGCTGCCCGCCGTCGCTGCGGCGATGGAGGACGGCCGCTGGACCAGGGCCGCCGAGGAGGCCCTGCTGGCATCCGCGTCCTGATCCGGACCGGCTGGCCGCGCCTACTCGGGATCGGCCCCCAGCGCGTCCCAACCACCGCAAACTGGACAGTATCGGCCGACTACGGCCAATACTGAACCGCCCCGGCGTGTCCGGAGACTCGAAACCTTGGGAAGGTTGGAGTCATGT
>JAGQUI010000293.1 GCA_020438595.1 Propionibacteriaceae bacterium
GGGGAGGGCTCGGGTCGTCGCTCCTCAGGGACCGGTGTGGGGGAGGGCTCGGGACGCCGCTCCTCAGGGACCGGTGTGGGGGAGGGCTCGGGTCGTCGCTCCCCGGGGACCGGTGTGGGGGAGGGCTCGGGTCGTCGCTCCCCGGGTACCGGCGGAGGGCTGCTCGGGAGCCGGGTGCCCCCGGATCGCTCCCTGAGGAGTTGCCGGGTGAGGAACGAACCCGGCAGCGTCACGAAGGGCGCCCGCCGGGGTGCGGTCAGGCCGACTCGCCGGCGAAGCGGACGGCGATGCCCGTCAGCACGAGGTCGAGGCTCTGTTCGAACAGGTCGTCCGAGTCGCCGAACAGCCGACGCCCGGCCGCCCTCATGAGGGGCGCGGCAGGGCCCGCGTCCCTTTCGGTGAGGAGGTAGCTCTCCGGGCCCGAACGCTGCTCCTGGATCACGAAGCCGACCACGAACGCGGTCACGACCTGGGCGGCTGTCACTGCGTGCCCCAGCTCCAGTCCGGCGTCGATCGTGGCCTGGAGGTGGACCTCCTGGGCGTGGATCACCTCGTGGTCGGTGAGTTTGGTGCCCGAGAAGGTGCGGGCGCCGTCCCGGTGGGCGAGGTACTCGCGTCGCAGGGCCCTCGCGTAGGCGGTCAGCCGCTCCCGCCAGCCGACGTCCGCGGGCAGGTCCGCGAGGTCGGCGGCCACCCGGCGGGCGACCTCCGTGCCCATCTCGTCCAGGATTTCCTGCTTGTTCGACATGTGCCAGTAGAGCGCGGGCGCGCGCACCCCCAGGCGGTTCGCGAGCGCCCTGGCGGTGACGCCGTCAATGCCTTCCTCGTCCAGCAGGTCGAGCGCGGCCTGGACGATGAGTTCGCGGCTGATGCCTTTGGCCACACTCACATTTTAACGGTGTTAAGCGAGTTGGGAGCCGGGGACGACATACGTAGCTTCACCACATTCAGAGCACCAGCGGCCGCCCGGCGACCATCAGGACGACCCGATCGGAGACGGCCGCGACGGCCTGGTTCACCCGGCCCAGGTGGTCGGCGAACAGGCGTCCGGCGCGGTACTCCGAGACCAGGCCCCAGCCCACCTCGTTCGTCACGACCACCACGTCGGAAGGGTGTGCGCCGATGGCGGCGGCGAGCGCGGCGGTCTCGGTCGCCAGCCGGGGGGCCCAGGCCGCCTCCTCGTCGTCCCAGGCGTGCCAGGCGTCGAGCAGTCGGGTCAGCCAGGTGCCGAGGCAGTCGATCAGCACCGGCCCGTCCGCGTCCGCGAGCGCCGCGGCGAGGTCGAGCGTCTCCACCGTCCGCCAGGTGGGAGGTCGGCGCAGCTGGTGTGCGGCCACCCGGGCCGCCCACTCCGCGTCATGGGCCGGATCGGCGGGGTAGCCGGGGGTCAGGTAGCTGACCCCGGTGTCCGCGGCGAGCAGCGACTCGGCGTGACGGGACTTGCCGCTGCGCACCCCACCGGTGACCAGCACGTGAACCATGGCCCGAACCCTACTCACCCCGGGTCGTCGTGCCGTCCCCACCGACCACCGCGCCGGGCCTGGCGGGATCGACGCAGATCGGGGACGGTTCTCTTTCGGTTCGCGGGGACGGTTCCGTTTCGGTTCGCGGGGACGGTTCCGTTTCGGTTCGCGGGGACGGTTCCGTTTCGGTTCGCGGGGACGGTTCTCTTTCGGTTCGCGGGGACGGTTCCGTTTGGGTTCGCATGGTGTGTCCCCATTCCGGTTCAGAGGTGTGTCCCCATTCCGGTTCACGGGGTCTCGAAGGCTCGAGCAGCCGGGGGCGTTGCCAGGCCGTCCCTCTTGCTCCCGCTCAACCAGGCGCCGGTGCGAGCCGACCTCCCGCGAGGCGATCGGCGTCCGCACGGTAGCCCCGTGCGTGGTCCGCCAGGTCGGGATTGTGGAGTTGGGCGGACGCGGCGTCGCTGAAGTCGGCGAGGGCGCGCAGCCGCTCCACCACGACCGGGAGCAACCCGGCCGGCGAGAGCTCGGTGTCGTAGGACGCGAGCAGGCGCTCCAGCCGGGCCCAGCGCTCCGGCTCCGCCGTGGGCTCACCGACCTCCGTCCAGCCGGTCAGCGGCGCCAGCCGGTAGGCGAGGTACGCCAGATCCCACGAGCGTGGCCCCGGCGAGCAGTAGTCGAAGTCGATCACGCCGGCCAGGCGGGTGTCGGTGAAGACCAGGTTGTAGGGCGCGAAGTCGTTGTGGCACACCACCTCGGCGGGTTCGCGGACGGGTGAGCGCCAGCCGTCCCGCACGACGGTGAGGGGCACTGAGGTGTCGTGCAGTCGGCGCAACAGGCGGGCCGCATCGTCGAGCACCGACTCCTGCCACACCCATTCCGGCAGCGGGTAGTCCGGGACGACGCCGGGCAGGAAGCTGAGCCGCTCGCGCCCGTCCGCCGTGAACCCGAGCGGACGCGGGGTCTGCGTGATTCCGGCCTCCGCGAACAACCCCAGCAGCCGGTGCACGTTCGCCGTCCACGGGCCCGCTGGACGCCGCACCTCGTCCCCGAGGCGGGTCACCAGACCCATGTTCCCGCCAGCGAGCGGCTCCTCGGTGTCCACGTCTCCCATTCGACCACGGGGGACGGTTCCGAACGGTCCGGGTTATCCACAATTCGTTGAACGGCGTTCAAAACTGTGGAAAAGCCGGACCGTTCGGAACCGTCCCCGCAGTTCAGGGACGCGCGCGGTGCTCCTCGGTGGCCAGCCGGATGCAGACCGCCGCCACCTGCATGGCGGTGCGCACCTCGTCCAGCGGCGGACGGGTCGGGGCGAGCCGGATGTTGCGGTTCTCCGGGTCGGCGCCGCCGGGATAGGTCGCCCCGGCCGGGGTCAGGCTCACGCCGGCGGCATTCGCGAGCTCGACCACCCGGGCCGCGACCGGCGCGGCGGTGAACACCGAGCTGAAGTAGCCGCCGCGGGGCGTCGTCCAGGTGGCGAGGGAGCCGTCCGTGCCGAGTTCGGCCGAGAGCACCTGGTCCACCATCGCGAACTTGGGAGCGATCAGCGCCGCGTGTGCCCGCATCAGCCCGTCGACGCCGCCCGGATAGCCCTCGAGGAAGCGGACGTGACGCGCCTGCTCCACCTTGTTCGGACCGATGCTCTGCGCGCCGAGCAGCTTCACCAGCCAGGCCACGTTCGCGGCGGAGGTGCCGACGAAGCCCAGCCCGCCGCTGGCATAGGTGATCTTGCTGGTGCTCCCGAACACGAACGCGCGGTCCGGGTAGCCGGCCGCAGTGCACAACTCGACGAAGTTCACGGTGTCGGCGGGCTCGCCGAGGTGGTGCGCCCGGTAGGCGTCGTCGGCGAAGATCGTGAAGTCGGACGCCGCCGCCTCGAGCCCGGCAAGGCGTGCGGCCTTCGCGACGCTGATCGTCTCCCCGCCCGGATTGGAGTACGTCGGCACGAACAGGACGCCCTTCACCGACGGATCCGCCGCCGCAGCTTCGATCGCCGCCACGTCGGGGCCGTCCGGCTCCATACCCACGGTGACCAGCTCGAAGCCGAGGGTGGCGAGCAGCAGGAAGTGGCGGTCGTAGCCGGGCGTCGTGACCACCAGCTTCGGCCGCGAGTGCACCCAGCCGCCCGACGAACCGGGGACGCCGTGCAGCAGCGCGAAGCCCAGTACCAGCGCCTGCAGTTCGAGCGAGGAGTTGTTCCAGACCACCGTGTTGGCCGCGTCCAGGCCCAGGTAGCGGCCGAACAGTGCCCGGGCACTGGGCAGCCCGGCGACGCCGCCGGGGTAGTTGCGCAGGTCGATGCCGTCCATCGTGGTCGCGCCCGGGGTGACGGCGGTGAGCAGCCCGTCGGACAGGTCGAAGTCGGCGTCCGAGGGTTGCCCGCGCTGAAGGTTCAGCTTCAGCCCGAGCGCGACGAACTCGTCGTACGCGGCTCGCGCGGCGGCCAGCGGTGTGGTCATGGTTGCTCCTCTGCGTTCGGAGGGAACTCAACTCCGGCTGGCCGAGCTTGTCGAGCCCTGAACCGGAATGGGGACGGTTCTTGTGAACCGGAAGGGGGACGGTTCCTGTGAACCGGAATGGAACCGTCCCGGCGAACC